>JAGCKB010000377.1 GCA_017647725.1 Bacteroidaceae bacterium | reverse complement strand
TTAATATATTATTTGCTTACTTCTGAATTGAAATATACCTAATATATATAATTTTACAAATATATTTATTTTTTTTTAAATAACAAGGTTTCAGGGGTTATATATATTATGAATATCTTACAAAAAATGCGCTGCGGGATTCCGCAGCGCATTTTTTGTGTTAGTCTCCTGTTACTCGCCAAAGTCGAATGATAGTTGTCGGGGCTCTTCGCTAAGAAGATTGAAACTCATTCTGTGATAGGGGGTGGGCCCGTACGCTCTTATTGCGGCACGATGCTTTGCGGTGGGGTAGCCTTTGTTGCTGCTCCAGTCGTATTGTGGGTACTCCTCGGCAAGGCGTTGCATATAGTCGTCGCGGTAGGTCTTTGCAAGAATCGAGGCGGCGGCTATGCTCATATAGGTGGCATCGCCCTTTACAACTGTGGTGTGTGTTATCCCGGGGTAGGGGTTGAATTTATTGCCGTCGATTAGCAGGTGCTGTGGACGTACTTTCAACTGTTCTACTGCACGGTGCATAGCAAGGATTGATGCTCGCAGAATGTTTATGCGGTCTATCTCCTTTGCTGTTACAATGCCGACGGCCCACGCGGTGGCTTCGCGCTCGATAATCTCGCGCAGATGGTAGCGCTGTGTCTCGCTCAACTGTTTCGAGTCGTTCAGTAACTCGTTGTCGAACCCCTCGGGTAGGATTACAGCTGCTGCATAGACATCACCTGCGAGGCATCCGCGACCGGCTTCGTCGCATCCTGCTTCTACTCTTCCCGCGAGCATATATGGTTTTAACATCTCTCTTCTTTTTTCGGGGTATCAGGCAAACATTCGTGCCACTCGTTTTATTCCTTCGACAAGGGTGTCTACTTCGTCGCGGGTATTATATAGTGCAAATGAGGCTCGTACGGTTCCGGGTATTCCCAAGTGGTCGATAAGCGGTTGTGCGCAGTGGTGTCCTGTGCGTATTGCTATTCCCAAGCGGTCGAGCAGGGTACCGAGGTCGGCGGGATGAATGTCGCCAACGAGGAACGATACTGCCGAGCCGTCGGGCTTTCCTATGATGCGCATATTATCAACCTCGGCAAAGCGCTCAAGGGTGTATTGTGTGAGCATATGCTCGTGACTGGCGATATTCTCTATTCCTATCTGCTGCACAAATTCAAGGGCTTTTCCCAATGCTATGGCACCGACGTAGTCGGGGGTTCCGGCCTCGAACTTATAAGGTAGTTCGTTATAGGTGGTCTTTTCGAAACGTACCGTTTGTATCATCTCGCCGCCACCGTGGTAGGGAACCATCTTATCTAACCACTTCTCTTTGCCATATAGCACTCCTATTCCTGTGGGAGCATACACCTTATGTCCGCTGAACACAAAGAAATCGGCATCAAGGGCCTGCACGTCTACCTTTATATGTGGGGTGCTTTGTGCTCCGTCGATGAGTATGGGTACTCCGTTGCTGTGTGCAATGTCGATGCACTCTTTTATGGGGTTGGTGCATCCAAGTACGTTCGAGACGTGGGTGAGGCTGACAAAGCGGGTGCGTTCGTTAAAAAGTTTTTTATAGGACTCGATGTCGAGTGTTGCATCGTCGAGCAGTGGAATGACTTTCAGTTCTATTCCAATGCGGTCGCGAAGCAGTTGCCAGGGGACAATATTGCTATGGTGCTCCATAGTGGATATTATCACCTGGTCGCCCTCTTTTAGGTAGCTGTTGCCAAGTGACGATGCTACAAGGTTTATGCTCTCGGTGGTGCCTCGGGTGAATATCACTTGTCGGCTGTGAGGGGCATTTATAAATCTCTGCACTGTGCATCGTGCCTCTTCGAACTGCTCGGTGGCTACTTGCGATAAGTGGTGTACGCCTCGGTGTACGTTGGCATTTATTGTGCAGTAGGCCTCGCTTATTGCGTCAATGACGCAGCGAGGCTTCTGTGTGGTTGCGGCATTGTCTAAATAGACAAGGGGTTTACCGTATACCTGTGTGGCGAGTATAGGAAACTGCTCGCGTATTTCGTTTGGGTCGAACATCTTACTGTTTTATTGCTTGCACAGTGCGCAGCCTTTGCAGCGATTAAGCTCGCCGCGGAAACGCTTCTCGACAAGAAGGTGTAGGCGGTCACGCAGTGCCTCAATGGTTATATTGTCTATCACTTCGCCGGCAAAGGCAAACATAAGCAGGTGACGGGCTTCATCCTTGGGAATACCGCGCTGCTGCATATAGAAAAGCGCGCTCTCGTCGAGCTGTCCAACTGTTGAACCGTGGCTGCACTTTACATCGTCGGCGTAAATCTCGAGCTGTGGCTGTGCATACATACGTGAGCACTTTGTGAGACACAGGTTGCGGTTGGTCTGCTGCGAAGTGGTGTGCTGTGCGTTGGAACGTATGAGCATCTTACCTGCAAATACTCCTGTCGACTCCTCGTCGAGGATATATTTGTATAGCTCGCTGCTGTTGCAGTGTCCCACCTTGTGGTCGACAAGTGTGTGGTTGTCGGTATGTTGCTTTTTGTCGCAGATGGCAAGGCCGTTGAGGTGTGCTTCGGCGCCGCAGCCTGCCAGTGTCACCTTGGTGTTGTTGCGTGTGAAACCGTTGGTGAGTGTTACGTTGCTGTGTGTAAAGATACTATTGCTCTCTTGCTCTACAAAAAGGTGGCTCAGACGGCTGTTGCTGCCTGCTGTCTCCTCAATCTCGACAAGGTTAAGGCTTGCGCCGGGGCGCAGAAATATCTCGGTAACCTGTGTCGAGAGGGTGGCCTTTTCGTTAGACGAGTGGTCGCATACGAGCAGATTGGCTTTTGCATTCTCCTCGAGTATAATGAGCAGGCGTCGGTTGCTAAGCATCTCTATATTTGAACGTAGCAGTGTTACCAGCTGTATGGGCTCGCTCAGTTCGGTGTTACGGGGAATATAGAGTAACATTCCATCCTGTACAAATGCGGTGTTGAACTGTGCTATGCTGTCGCCATCCTTTGCCAATTTATTGTAATATGGCTCAAGAAGGGTGCTGTGGCTTTGGGCAAACTTGTTGAGGCTGCCAAGAAGCACTCCGTCGGGTAGGGTGCTTTTCCCATCTGTGGGTTCACAGTAGCTGTCGTTGAGGATATACTCCTGTCGTGTCCTCAGATTGGGAACGTCGCAACTGAACAACTCACCGGGGTTGCTCTGCATTTCGACACGACCGAGGTTCATTCCATAGTCGGTAGCAAAAAGTTTTCCAACGGCTGTGTGTCGGTACTCCTCATCGCTCTCTTTGGGGAATCCTGTGCTCTTGAACTGCTCGAATGACTTACTGCGTTCTTTGTTGAGCAGTGGGGCGCAGGGGACCTCAATGAGTTGGCGGTTGCTGTCGAAAATATCGATATATTCTTTCTCGTAGCTCATCATTCTTTTATTGGGGATTCTTAATCCAGTCATATCCGCGCTCCTCAAGTTCAAGGGCGAGCTCGGGACCTGCTGTCTTTACAATTCGTCCGTTATACAATACGTGTACAATATCGGGCTTTATGTAGTCGAGCAGTCGTTGATAGTGTGTGATGACGAGTGTCGAGGTGTCGGGACGCTTTAGCTTGTTAACTCCTTCGGCTACAATGCGCAAGGCGTCGATGTCGAGGCCCGAGTCGGTCTCGTCGAGGATGCTCAGTGTGGGTTCAAGCATCGCCATCTGGAATATCTCGTTACGTTTCTTCTCGCCGCCGCTGAATCCCTCGTTTACCGAGCGGTTGGCCAGTTTGCTGTCGAGGTTGACAAGGGCACGTTTCTCGCGCATCAGCTTGAGAAAGTCGCCTGCGCTCATTGCGGGTTCGCCAAGTGCTTCGCGTTTGGCATTGATGGCTGCACGCATAAAATTGGTCATACTGACGCCCGATATCTCTACGGGGTATTGGAATGATAGGAATATTCCTGCGTGGCTGCGCTCCTCGGGGCTCAGTGCCAATAGGTTTGTTCCTTTATATATAATCTCGCCCTCGGTTACGGTGTAAGCAGGGTGTCCTACAAGCACATTGCTCAGGGTGCTCTTTCCCGAACCGTTGGGGCCCATTATGGCGTGTACTTCGCCGGGCTTTACGGTGAGGTTTATTCCTTTGAGTATCTCTTTGCCATCTATCGTGGCGTGAAGATTTTTTATTTCTATAAGGTTTTCCATTGTCTCTTTCCTTTTTTTATTAACCTACGGCTCCTTCGAGTGATACACTCAAAAGTTTCTGTGCCTCGATGGCAAACTCCATAGGTAGCTTGTTGAGTACCTCTTTGGCATAGCCGTTGACGATGAGGCCTATTGCCTCTTCGGTGCCTATGCCTCGCTGATTGCAGTAGAAGAGCTGGTCTTCCGATATTTTTGATGTTGTGGCTTCGTGCTCTATTACTGCATTCTCGTTGTGTATGTCCATATAGGGGAATGTGTGGGCACCGCACTTGTCGCCAAGCAATAGTGAGTCGCATTGGCTGTAGTTGCGTGCTCCGTCGGCATTCTTGCTCACGCGGACAAGACCACGATACGAGTTCTGGCTCTTTCCGGCCGATATTCCTTTGCTAATGATTGTACTGCGGGTGTTGCGTCCCAAATGAATCATCTTTGTTCCTGTGTCGGCTTGCTGGTAGTTGTTTGTTACGGCTACCGAGTAGAACTCGCCTTGCGAATTGTCGCCACGCAGTATGCAGCTGGGGTATTTCCAGGTTATTGCCGAGCCTGTCTCTACTTGTGTCCACGATAACTTGCTGTTGTTGCCTCGGCAGTCGCCACGTTTTGTAACGAAATTATAGACACCGCCTTTTCCTTCGGCATCGCCGGGGTACCAGTTCTGTACGGTGCTGTATTTTACCTCGGCATTTTCGCATACAACAATCTCGACGATGGCGGCGTGAAGCTGATTCTCGTCGCGCATAGGTGCGGTACAACCTTCGAGGTACGAGACATAGCTGTTGTCGTCGGCTACAATGAGGGTACGCTCGAACTGTCCTGTGTTGGCTGCGTTAATGCGGAAATAGGTCGATAGTTCCATCGGGCAGCGTACTCCTGCGGGGATGTAAACAAATGAACCGTCGCTGAATACTGCGCTGTTGAGTGCAGCGAAGAAATTATCGCGGTAGTTTACAACCGAACCAAGATATTTGCGGACAAGGTCGGGGTACTCCTGTATGGCCTCACTCATTGAGCAGAAGATAATACCTTTTTCCTTTAGCTCCTCCTTAAATGTTGTTTTTACCGAAACAGAGTCCATTACTGCATCTACAGCGGTACCGCTTAATGCAAGGCGCTCCTCAAGGGGGATACCAAGCTTCTCGAATGTCTTCATCAACTCGGGGTCAATCTCTTTGTTCTGCTTCTCTTTACTCTTCTTTGTAGGGTCGGCATAATAAGAAATTGCCTGATAATCGATTGGGGGAATATCAAGATGGGCCCATTGTGGTGTCTCAAGAGTGAGCCAGTAGCGATAGGCTTGTAGACGGAACTCAAGCATCCACTCGGGTTCGTTCTTTTTGTTTGATATGACCTTTATGACCTCTTCGTTTAGTCCTTTATCAATTATTTCGGTCTTAATATTGCTGACAAAGCCATACTCGTAGGCCTTGTCGGCTATTTTGCGGAATATGTTATTGCTTTTCTTTTTCATCTATCACTTTTTCATCTCTCCAATAAGCGAAAAGGTTGCATCCTGCACATATTTGTATAACGTAGAGTTCTCTTGTGTTGTTTTGTCGAGTGCGCCTATTTCCAGTGAGAGGGCGTGTGAGGCATTTGCTGCTCCAACAATGAGCATCATCGATATGACACAACTGAAGATGCCACCGAGAATCTTGTCTATGAATCCAAGCTTTATGGCGTCAAGAAGTATCTGGAGCAGCCATCCTATAATTTTTACAACAAGCAATACCAATACTATTATACTTACGAATGCAATGATGCTGCATATAATACTATCCCAACCGGTTAGCGATTCTATGCGTGCGCCTGCTGCTTTGTAAAATATAACTGCTTGAAAAAGTCCCAGTATAATACCTACACCAAATGATAACTGGCTGATAAGCCCTTTGAAATATCCAATGGCAAATCCTATTACCATTGCTACTAATAGTATAATGTCCAAACTATTCATATAATCGTGTTTTTTAAGGTGTCTTTTCTGTTTGCTGGTAACTTTATATATTGGGGTTGGGTGCTGTCACTAAACAACACCCTTCCCCTTTTATGCTTTTTAGAGCTTTTGCTTTACCTCGACTTCAACGAATGTCTCGATGATGTCGCCAACTTTAATATCGTCCTGTGATACAAGGCTGATACCGCACTCGTAGTTGGTACCTACCTCGCGAACATCCTCCTTGAAACGTTTCAAGGCTGCAAGATTTCCGGTGTGTATCACAATACCGTCGCGGATGAGGCGGGCGCGGTCGGTACGTTTTACCTTTCCTTCGCGAACCATACATCCTGCTACTGTACCTACCTTGCTTATGTGGAATGTCTCGCGTACCTCTATGGTAGCAGTAATCTCCTCCTTTACGATAGGTGCAAGCATACCCTCCATAGCGGCCTTTACCTCCTCAATAGCATCGTAGATGATAGAGTAGAGACGTATGTCTACGCCCTCGTTCTCGGCTACCTTGCGTGCCATTACCGAAGGACGTACCTGGAAGCCGACAATGATGGCATCGGATGCCGCTGCAAGGCTGACGTCGCTCTCCGAGATTTGTCCCACTGCTTTGTGGATGACATTTATCTGTATTGTCTCGGTAGACAGCTTTATGAGTGAGTCGCTAAGTGCCTCGATAGAACCGTCCACGTCACCCTTGACAATGATGTTGAGTGTCTGGAAGTTACCAAGGGCGATGCGGCGACCAACCTCGTCAAGGGTAAGCATCTTCTGTGTACGCAGACCCTGCTCGCGCTGTAGCTGCTCGCGCTTACTTGTAATCTCACGTGCCTCGCGCTCGCTGTCTACAACGTTGAATACGTCACCGGCTGCGGGGGCACCGTTAAGTCCAAGGATAAGTGCGGGCTCGGCAGGATGCACCTCTTTGATGCGCTGGTTACGCTCGTTGAAGATAGCTTTTACCTTACCCCATTGGGTTCCGGCAACTACAATGTCACCTACGCGCATTGTACCGTTCTGAACCATCACTGTGGCAACGTATCCGCGACCCTTGTCAAGTGTCGACTCGATTACAGAACCTGTTGCCTTGCGGTTGGGGTTGGCCTTGAGGTCAAGCATCTCGGCTTCGAGAAGAACCTTCTCCATAAGTTGCTCGACACCCATACCTTGCTTGGCCGAAATCTCCTGTGACTGGTATTTACCTCCCCACTCCTCGACGAGCATATTCAACTGTGCAAGCTCTTCCTTGATGCGGTTGGGGTCGGCTGAAGGCTTGTCAACCTTGTTAATGGCAAATACGATGGGTACACCGGCTGCTGTTGCGTGGTTGATGGCCTCTTTGGTCTGGGGCATCACATTGTCATCGGCTGCAATAATGATAATTGCAATATCTGTAATCTTGGCTCCACGAGCACGCATTGCGGTAAATGCCTCGTGACCGGGAGTATCGAGGAATGTGATGTGTTTGCCATTCTCCATCTTCACGTTGTAAGCACCAATGTGCTGTGTAATACCTCCGGCCTCGCCTGCAATGACATTTGATTTGCGGATGTAGTCGAGTAGTGAGGTCTTACCGTGGTCTACGTGACCCATCACAGTGATGATGGGGGCGCGGGGCAGCAAATCCTCCTCCGAGTCTTTCTCCTCCTCTATGGCATTGGCAACCTCGGCACTTACGTACTCTGTTGTAAAGCCAAACTCCTCGGCAACAAGGTTGATGGTCTCGGCGTCGAGGCGCTGGTTGATTGATACCATCATTCCAATGCTCATACAGGTTGCGATAACCTGTGTCACCGATATGTTCATCATGCTTGCAAGCTCGTTGGCGGTAACAAACTCGGTAATTTTAAGTACCTTGCTCTGCTCCATCTCGTCCATTGCTGCCTGCTGCTGACGCTCGGCTGCAAGCTCGCGCTTGTCTTTGCGGTATTTTGACGATTTTGTCTTTCCGCGACTTGTGAGACGCTCGAGTGTCTCCTTTATCTGTTTTGATACATCCTCGTCGCTTACCTCGGATTTGTCGAAGCGTTTGTGCTTGTTATCGCGGTCTTTGCGGCTGCCCTGTGAGGGGTTCTCGCTCCTGTTCTTATTGCGGTTACCCGACCAGTCTTGCTGTTGCTGCTGAGGCTCGTTGCCCTGTACGTTGTCGATATTGACACGCTGGTTGCCTATACGGGCGCGTTTCTTCTTCTTGTCGGAACCCTGACCGTTGTTGGCGTTCTTCTGTGCCTCTTTCTGCTGCTTACGCTGCTCTTCGCGCTGGCGCTCTTTCTCTTCGCGCTCCTTACGCTTCTCCTCTTTACTCTTTTTCTTGGGACGTGTCGACTGATTTATTGCCGAGAGGTCTATCTTGCCTACTACATTGAATGTGGGCTTAATATCGTCGACTTGTGTAAGGCTTGCCGGTGCCTGTTTCTCCTCTTGCTTTGCGGGTTTCTCCTCTTTTACAATGGGGGTGGGCGCAGGTTGTTCAGCAGGCTTCTCCTCTTTCTTTACGACGGGTGCGGGTGCTGCCTGTTCAACAGGTTTCTCCTCCTTCTTTGCAGCCGGTGCAGGTGAGTTCTGCTTTTTCTTATTGTGCTTCTCGTTCTTTGCAGCTTGCTGCTTGCGCTTAAGTTCCTCAAGGTCGATGCTTCCCATTACTTTGATAACGGGCTTTGCCTCTTCCTTGGCTGCGGGTGCAGGAGTGGGCTCCTCTTTGGGCTCTTCCTTGGACAATGGTGCATTCACAGCGGGCTTTGCCTCGGCTGCGGTAGCAGGCTTTGTCTTGTCTTTGTTCTGGCGCTCCTTTGTGAACTTATCCGACTCTAAGCGCGCGTCTTTGTCGGTGCTGAATGCTTCTCTCAACAGAAGGTAACCCTTTTCGGGTACAACGGCATTAGGATCTTCCTTAATGTCGATGCCCTTCTTTTGTAGGAACTCTACTATGGTGTTGAGTCCTATGTTAAGTTCTTCTTGTACTTTATTTAGTCTAATCTTCATTATTTACTTTTTTAAATAGAAGCTGTTTAAATTTTTGTCGTCTTACTCTTTGGTATGAATTGCAAATTATTCAACAACTTCAATAATAATGTTTTATGGAAATTTAAACAGTTTCTTAATCGTTGGCCTCTTGCTCATCTTCGAACTCGGCTCTTAGGACGCTAAGAACGTGGTCTACAGTGTCTTCCTCAAGGTCGGCCTTCTCAATAAGTACCTCACGAGGAACATTCAGAACTGCTTTTGCTGTGTCGTAACCAAGTTTCTTTATAGCGCTGATAATCCACTCGTCAATTTCGTCGGTAAACTCATCGAGGTAGATGTCGTCCTCCTGGGTGTTCTCCTCAATTTCGCGGTATACATCAATTGTGTACTCAGTGAGCATACTTGCGAGCTTGATGTTAAGTCCGTTCTTACCGATTGCGAGTGATACCTCTTCGGGTTTCAAATAAACATCGGCTGTCTGCTTCTCCTCGTCAAGTGAGATGGTGAATACCTTTGCAGGACTGAGGGCACGCTTGATAAACAGCTCTATATTTGATGTGTAGTTTATTACGTCGATGTTCTCGTTGCGCAACTCGCGTACGATGCCGTGAATACGTGAACCTTTTACACCGACACAAGCTCCTACGGGGTCGATGCGCTCGTCGTATGTCTCTACGGCAATCTTGGCGCGCTCGCCGGGGATGCGGGCAATTCTCTTTATTGTTATGAGGCCGTCGTTAATTTCGGGTACCTCAAGCTCGAAGAGACGCTGCAAGAACATAGGTGATGTGCGGCTGAGGATAATCTTGGGGTTGCTGTTCTGGTTATCTACACGTGCTACTACTGCGCGTACGTGGTCGCCCTTGCGGTAGAAGTCCGAGGGAATCTGCTCGCTCTTGGGGAGAATGAGTTCGTTGCCCTCGTCGTCAAGAAGAAGTATCTCTTTCTTCCATATCTGATAAACCTCGCCGCTTACGATGGTACCGACCTTCTCGCTGTATTTGTTGTAGAGACTGTCTTTCTCGAGCTCCAAAATTTTTGAAGCGAGTGTCTGACGAAGGTTAAGGATGGCGCGACGTCCAAATTCGGCAAAGTTTACAAGCTCGCTCACCTCTTCGCCAACCTCAAAGGTGTCGTCGATGAGCTGTGCCTCGGTAAGACCAATCTCGAAATTGCTGTCTTTAACATCTTTGTCCTCAACAACGGTGCGACGACGCTGTATCTCGAAGTCGCCACGGTCGGGGTTGACGATTACCGAATAGTTCTCGTCGGTGCCAAACATATTTACCAATACTTTGCGGAAACTCTCTTCGAGCACGCTTATCATTGTTGTACGGTCGATGTTCTTCGACTCTTTGAATTCTTGAAATGTATCAAGAAGGCTTACTGTTTCTTCTTTCTTTGCCATTTTATTTGAAATTTATAATATATTTCGTGTATTTAACATCGCCATAGCTAAAGGTTGTCTCTTCCTCGACAATACGGGGACGCTTGCTGCCCTCGACCTTCTCTTTCTTGCTTACGGCTATTACAAACTCTTGCTCGTCGGCTCTTAGCAGTGTGCCTTTGAATTTTTTACCGGCTTTGCTAAGTACCTCGACCTCTTTTCCTATGTGAATGATATACTGTTGCAGTACTTTAAATGGCTGTCCAAGGCCTGCCGAACCAACTTCGAGCTCGTAGTCCTCGGTCTCGCGGCTGAGGCCCGACTCGATATGACGGCTGAGATCGGCGCAATCCTCAATCCAAACCCCATCGGCGTGGTCAATCTCGACGGTTATTTTGTCGTCCTTACTGATGGTTACGTCTACCATAAAATACTCTTTGTCGGCGAGCCACTCTTGTGTTAGCTCAATGACTCTTTGCTTGTCAATCATAGGCTGTTTTGTAGAAGATATATTGTGTGTGAATATATTGTATGAAAAAGAGGGGCTTGTCGGCCCCTCTCAATCATCATTTCTTGTGCAAAAATAATAATAATATATTGTCCGACCAAATGTTTGAACTCTTTTTATCGGTTTTCTTCTCTTTTTTTTATACTTTTTTTATATCTTCGCGATGTTTTGAAAGGGCGCTTGGCTGTGCTCTGTGTGAAATAGTTTTTAAATTAAGATTATAGTTATGCGTAATAATAGAGGTAGGGATGCCAATATGAAATTTCTTTTTGGCAGTGTCTTGTTCTTTTTGATGATTATAATATCGATGATGCTTTTTGTCTATTTTGTCATCGATTTTCAGGTTTCAAATGAGGAAAAGCCAAAAGATGGCTATGAGATTTCTTTCTCGAAACAGTTCGATGGCTTGGGATACGACCTCTATCTTAACGATAGCTTGCTGTATGAGGGTAATCCGGTGACATCAGATTCTGTAATAAAGGTTGTTCGTTCTCAAGAGGAGAACTCTTTGCTTGTTGTCGACCGCGCTACCGAGGGGGTTTCAATAATAGAGATTGGACATCGTGGCAGGGTGCTTATAGGTTTCGGGCGCGATGGAAATGTTACTGCCGATGTGGTGGAGTAGTGGCATTATAAACAAAAATGAGGTGTTAAATTCTACTACAATCTGATGAGGCTGCTAAATTATTCAGCCTCATTTTTTTATTAGGTGATAACTTTAACAATACCTCTTAATGAGGGCTGTACACAATAGCGGTACAGCCTCTTGTTTTTTTATAAAAAAGACTATTTTATTGCCTTAACTCGTCTGTATCTGATGAGAATAAGGCTCACTATAAGAATTATAGGGAAAATAGATGCTGCAAGAATACCACTTTGGATGTCGCTCTCGCTTCCGGTGCAAAATCCGACAAGGGATGGTCCTAATGTTCCGCCCAAATCTCCTGCTAAAGCAAGCAGTGCGAAAAGCGCAGTGCCTCCTCCCAGAATACGGGCCGATGTTATACTTATTGAACCGGGCCACATAATGCCGACTGCTAAGCCGCTAATCATACAACCTGCAAAACTTATAAGTGGAATCGATGACAATGATGCTGTCAAGTATGCTACAACGCACAGAATTCCTGAGACTATCATATATGATGATAAATCGAGGTCTTGTCCTTTTTTACCATACCAAAGTCGGCTGATTCCCATACAGAAAGCAAAGCCGCAAGGTCCTGCCAAATCGCCTATTGCCTTGTCGACACCCAGAGAGGCTTCGGCAAAGGCCGATGTCCATTGCGCCATGGTGCTCTCTGAAGCTCCTGCGGCAACCATAAGGATAATGAATATCCAGAACATACGGTTCTTGAGCAACTGACCCATACTCAATCCTTCGGAGTCTTGGACAATGGGCTCGATGGGGCAAGTAGCGAAATTGAAGATATTATATAGTGGTATAAGTGCCCATAGGCAAGTTAGGATTCTCCAGTTTTCGAGCCCGAAGAGTGTAAAGAAGATGGTGGACCCCACGATTACTCCTACCGCTCCCCAACAGTAGAATGAATGAAGCAGGCTCATCATACCCTCTTTGTTGGGGAAAGGACAAGCTTCTATGATGGGGCTGCATAGGACCTCGATAAGTCCGCTTCCAACAGCATATATGCTGACGCATATCAAAATACCTATCATCGGATTGTGGAAGAGCTCCGGTAGAAATGCCAAGCCTATGAGTCCTATTGCTGCTGTTATAGCCGATGCTATAATACTCTTGCGGTAGTTGATGTTTTTGAATTTGGCACACAGTAGGTCTGTTATTAGCTGGACTATATAAAAAACAGCGGGGATTAGTGCCATACTCGCTAACGGAATCTCGTATTCGCGATGAAATGCCATAAATAGCAGTGGAGTGAAATTGGCTACGATGGCTTGTGTTACAAAACCTAAGTAACAGGCTGTTTTTGTCTTTCTGTAGTCGTTTATGTCTCTCATTCGTTTAGTAATTATATCGGGTTAAGATAGTGTGATTCTATTATGTGTAGGTGTTGTATCTTGTGTTGCAAAAAAAGAAATTGTATATAAGAAGCTGTTTAAATTTCTAAAAAATATTTTCTTACAGAAGCTGATAGTTTCGCCGTTTTTTATGTTCAATAATGCCTGTTTCTTTCTTTTTTTGCGGTTACATAGCCCGCTATGCGCCCTTTAAAAATAAATAAACATTCTATTCTTGCTCTATAAAAAACTTGGCGAT
>JAGCKB010000376.1 GCA_017647725.1 Bacteroidaceae bacterium | reverse complement strand
CGATATGGGAACGTGGGGTTCGCTCTATGAGCGCCTCTCGCACGACCTCAACGGCAATGCGATAATATCAAAGAATGTAGAGTTGTGTGAGTCGCATAATTGTATTGTGCACGCTATGCAGGAGAAACGTGTGGTAATAATAGGAATGAACGATTGTATAGTTGCCGAGCAAGATGGGGAACTGCTCATCTGCCGTATGAACGAGGAGGGAAGAATAAAGGATTTCTCGGATAAGCATTGAAAAAACACTCCCTTCGATAGATGAACGTTTGTCGCGATACACGTACTCTAAACGAGGGTATTCAACCTTATAAAAAATAGGATGACTCATTTATTACTTTTGGGCCATCCTATACTTTTTTTATATGACATCGGTAACAGTCTCATTAGCGCGTTCCGTTCCGGCAGATTTTGTTAATTCGTCGGCTATGCCTTAATCAACCTTTATGCGTGAAATAAAATCTTCGGGCATAATATCGGTGCTGTATGGCACATTGAACAACTTAAAGAGAGAGTCGCTTCTTCCATTCAGTGCCGAGGATATCACCCTCCTGAAATCTTCATTCTTGTTGTCGCAGCGGTAGAGAACATACGCTATATATGCGTCAATTTCGGCTGTGTCGGGGGCTGTTGAACGCGCTATATGCAGTGTGTAAAGTGCAAGCAATGGGAAATTCTTGTTTATTAACTGCTTGCTCAGTTCGAACATAATTTCATATTCGTACCACTCTTTCGTCTCGCTTACGTTGATATCGGGGAAGGTCATATTCTCCTTGTCGCGAAGCTCGTATAGCATACTGTTGTTCGCTATTATCTGCTTAAGGCTGTCGCACGAGGGTTTGTACTGCATTGCCTCTTTTAGGTATATGATGGCGGTGTCTGTTGCGCCTGTTTTGTAATAAAGCATTGCTACGTTTAGTAGCGCAAGCATTGTCTCTATGTTGGATGCTCCCTTTGCCATACCCTTTACAGCTACTCTTTTAAAATCGTTTATTGCCGACGTGTTGCCGCTATATGCGGCGGCAAGGGCTTTGTAGAAATCCGGGATAATGCTTTTAGGGTATTTGTCTCCTAATGAAGCGAATAGCTTGCTCGACTTCTCGTAGTCGCGCAGATGATGGTAGCAGTAGGCCTGCATCATCTTGGCATACTCTATTTTGTCGTCGATGGTCGACTCGTACTCGAAACATTCCAATGCTTTTCCGAACCTTCTTATCATAAAATATATGTGTCCCAACTGTTCCCAATAAAAGGTAGAGTAGGGCTCTTCGTCTAAAAGTCGGTTGTATATCTCTATTGCTTCGTCGGTACGTTGCAGTTCTATCAGGCTCTCGGCTTTTACCTCTAATAGGTTGCGGCTGTCGGGGTGGCGCAAAAGGCCTTCGTTGACAGTAGAAAGAACATCTTGTGCAAAGCCGCAGTCGAGCAGAATCTCTAATGCCTCGTATGATACCTCGTCGGTGATTGTGCTTCGGCGCAGTATCTCGCGGGCTATTTTGCGAGCTGTTTTATAGTCTTTTAGTGCAAGGTAGGCCTCGGCTTTTAAAAGCAGTGTGTCCTCATCCTCGGCATATTGTAGCTTGTCAAGTAGCGGTAATGCTGCTTCGGGGCGGTCGTATGAGAGCAGCATGCGTATCTCCATTTTTGTAATCTCGGGGCTGCCGGGATGCAAACGCTTGGCAAGGGTATACACCTCCTCTACCTCTTGTGCCTTTTCGTGAAAGAGGTAGTACGATAGAATATCGGTCAATTGGTCGGTCTCAAAATATAGGCCGCTGTTCTCTTGTTTCATCTGCTCATATTTTCTAAGCAGAGCGCGAAACTCGGGTGTCTCGAAGTATCCTTTGTCGTTGTTCATAGAGGGTTATATGATATACAGGTGCCCAACAGGGAAAAAGTAATACGGAAAAATAAATTATATATGATTATAAGAAGAAGCAGACCTTCAATAAGACCTGCTCCTATAGTGTATTATAATAAGTAGAAACTGTTAATGTTACTTCCAAATATCATCCCAAGAGTTACGGTGCTCTTTACCGAGCTGACCACCTTTTGATGTGTCTATGTTATCATTGAATACGTTTAACGAATCAGCAATGATTTTTTCTGCTTCAACGTTAATCTCTATTGTCTGTGGTGAAGAATAAGCTCGTTTCATAGCCATAAATATATATAGTTATCTTTTACTATTATTTCCCCTTTACCTTGCTCCAAGTATCTTTCAGTGATACGGTACGGTTGAATACGGGCTGTCCGGGACGACTGTCGGGGTCAACATTAAAGTATCCTATGCGTTGGAACTGCAGGTAGTCAAGTGGCTTAAGGTCGGCTGCAAATTCCTCGACGTAGCAGTTGGTAAGCACCTGTAACGAGTCGGGGTTTATTATCTCTTTCATTCCAGTGAGTGCATCGCACTGTTTTGCTTCGCGCACTGCTGCAAGCTCGTCGCGGGGGTTCTCCACTTTCCACAGACGGTCGTAGAGACGGACCTCGGCCTGTACGCTGTGGGCGCAACTTACCCAATGCAGTGTGCTCTTTACCTTGCGATTGGCCTCGGCCTCGCCGGTCTTTGTCTCGGGGATATATTCGCAAAGAACCTCGGTGATGTTGCCCTCGGCATCTTTGTTACATCCTGTGCATAGTACGATGTATGCGTTCTTTAGGCGTACCTCGCGGCCGGGTGTCAGACGATAGAAACTCTTGGGTGCATCCTCCATAAAGTCGTCACGCTCAATCCACAATTCGCGGCTGAACTTGATGTCGTGTGTTCCGCTGTTGGGGTCCTCGGGGTTGTTTACTGCCTGCAGGGTCTCTACTTTGTCCTCGGGATAGTTTGTGATAACCAATTTTACGGGGTTTATCACTGCCGATACGCGGGTGGCACGGCTGTTAAGGTCTTCACGCACTGCCGATTCAAGAAGTGAAATGTCGTTCAGCGCATCGTATTTTGTATATCCTATCTTATCGATGAATTTGGCAATAGACTCGGGTGAGTAACCGCGACGACGTATTCCGCAGAGTGTCGGCATACGGGGGTCGTCCCAACCGTTAACGAGCTTCTCTTTTACGAGGGTAAGCAGGTTGCGTTTACTCATCAGGGTGTAGCTCAAGTTCAGCTTGTTGAACTCGTACTGACGGGGACGATTGTCATCAAGCTCCTTGCCCTCTTTTACCCAGTCGACGAAGAGGTCGTACAGGGGACGGTGGGGGACAAACTCAAGTGTGCATAGTGAGTGTGTCACGCCTTCGAAAAAGTCGCTCTGTCCGTGTGCAAAATCGTACATTGGATAGGCCTTCCAGGTGCTGCCGGTGCGGTGATGGGGATGCATTACCACGCGGTAGATGATGGGATCGCGGAAGTGCATATTCGAGTGTGCCATATCAATCTTTGCGCGAAGCACCATTGCTCCCTCGGGTATTTCGCCGCTGTTCATCTTGTAGAAGAGTTCCAGGCTCTCCTCAATGGGGCGGTTGCGGTAGGGGCTGTCGGTACCTGCCTGTGTGGGTGTACCTTTCTGCTGTGCTATCTGCTCCGATGTCTGCTCGTCGATATATGCCTTGCCCTCTTTGATAAGACGTACGGCAAAGTCCCATAGCTGCTGGAAATAATCCGATGCATAGTATACATTTGCCCAATTGAATCCCAACCATTTTATATCTTCCATAATAGACTCGACATATTCTGTCTCCTCTTTGCTGGGGTTGGTATCGTCGAAACGCAGGTTGCATATACCGTTATATTTCTGAGCCATTCCAAAATCCATGTGTATGGCTTTTGCGTGACCTATATGAAGATAACCATTGGGTTCGGGCGGGAAACGTGTCTGTATGCGTCCACCGTTCTTACCCTCCTCAAGGTCATTCACAATAATCTGCTCGATGAAACTGAGGCTCTTCTTTTCGCTCTTTTCTGTTTCGTTAATCTCACTCATTGTATGATGATTCTTTTATATTGTTCAAATTGATGTTTTACGGAATAATGCCTGCGAACTGCGAAATGGCTGGTGCAGGCTATGTTCGCGTTAACGCGCAAAGGTAGTGAATATCTGCAAAAAAAACAATAAATAGAGTAAAGAGTTTCTAAAGGGTTGCTTGTGAATCTCATAAAATCCCCTGTTCCCTATTTTCTGTTTATTGAGCAGTAGTAACCTATCTTGTAAAAATTCAAGATGGTTAGTGATGGGTGTTTGCTCAAAAGGTTGGCGCGAAGCATAGGGTAAAGTGCTCTCCACGCGATAAGCACTACTCCTGTGAGGTGCATACTCTTTAAACGTGTATAACACTTTAGCAGGGTGGTGGGAGCTATCTTTTCTTGTAGCTGCAGCAGTGTGTGAAGCGACTCCTCTACCTTTGCGAGATATACCTTGTTGCTCTCTAATCCAATGTGCAGGAGTGGTGCATCGATGTGTTTTATTGCTACCCCTTTTCGGCGAAGTTCGTAGCCGAAGAGGGTATCTTCGTAACCATAATTCTTTATGCTCTCATCGAATTGTATATCCAGGAAGAGCTCTCGACGAATGGCGAAGCAGAATGTCGTGAATCGGTCATACGGTGCTTTGTTGCGTTCTTCGGCGCTTCGACGTTTGTCGGCGGCGCGCTCGTAGCGGTGACGCAGTGTGCAACTACTTGTCAAGGGTGTGTCAGAGTGGTACAGTCCGCCACACACAACCGGGTACTCTTCGAGTGCTTCGCTGTATAGCTGTAAAATGTTTGATTGTTCCACAACGGCATCGCTGTCGATGAAAAGAATGTTTCGTCCGTGTGCCTCCTGTGCCAAAATGTTACGTATCTTCGAGCGGCCAACATTTTTCTGCTGCACTATAATGCGGCAGTTGGACATTTGTGCCAATGGGGCATTTAGTGCAATGTTATTGGGCAAAGAACCATCCTCGCCCACAATTATCTCGTAGGCGATTCCTGCGCTCTCGGCCTGTCGATGCAGACTCTCGACCAATGTGCGGCAGCTGTAATCTTTCGTTGGAATAAGTATCGATAACATTCTGCACAAAATTATTTAATAAATTTTGATATACAAAGAAAATTGGGGCGCATCTAAGGAGAAGCACCCCAATTCCTGTCTTTTTGGCTAAGAAGCTGTTTGAATTTCCTTGCCCTAAGCAAAAACTGTTTATTTCTTGTTCTTCTTTATCTCCTGAAGCAGATGCTTAACGCCAGCCTCAATCTGTGCGTCTTTGCCTAAAAGACGCTCCTCGGGGCTGTTGTATACCTCGATGTCGGGCATCAGTTGCTGGTTCTCAAGTGCATTGCCGTTAATGTCGGTTACTGTTGTCTGAGGCACGCCGAACACGATAGAGGGGTCAATCTGTGTCTCCCACCATACTGCGGTCATAGTACCTGGAACAGGGGCACCAATGAGCTTGCCAATTCCTAATGTCTTATATACATTGGGGAATCCGTGAGCATTTGAGTAGTTGTCCTCGCACACAAGCACAGCCGATGGCTTGCACCACTGTGCAAAGGGGTCGCTACCTACATACTGTCCGCGAGGAGTGAAATGCTGATACACTTTACCCGAGAGCAGTATCGCAAGGTCTTCGTGCAACCAGCCACCGCCGTTGTGACGTGTGTCGATGAGCACTGCATCGTGGTTACGATAGCGTCCCAATAGCTCGGAGTAGGTGTTGCGGAAGCTCTCGCTGTCCATTCCTTTAATGTGAATGTAACCTATGCGACCACCCGATAGCGAGTCGACAAGGGCACGTTTGCTCTCTACCCAGCGTTTATAAAGCAGGGTGTTCTGCTGTCCGGCTGTGATGGGCTTCACCCACTCCTCGAAGCGTTCTTTGCTCTTGGGATTATAAACGGTGAGCAGAATCTTTTTGCCGGCTTTGTTCTCTAAAAGGGGATAGTAGTCTTTGCCCTTCTCTATTGCTATGCCATTTATCTTCTCTATGATGCAGCCGTTTGTTATCTTTGATTTTGCTGTTGCAATGGGGCTTTTCTTTATAATCTCCTTAATTTTCAGTCCGTCGCCCTTGTAGCTGTGGTCGTAGAATACACCAAGCTCGGCTGTCTGATAGTTGCTGCCAATGCCACTGCGTGCGCCTGTGTGCGATGCGTTAAGCTCGCCCAAGAGCTCGCTCAGAAGTTCGGCAAAGTCGACGCTGCTGTTTATGTGAGGAAGGAATTTCTCGTACTCTTTTCCGTAATACTCCCAATCGACACCGTGCAGGTTCACATCGTAGAACTTATCCTTAACCTGTCGCCAGACGTGGTCGTAGATGTATTTGCGCTCCTCGATGGGCTTGTGGATGAACTCGGCGCTGAACGAGATGTTCTTGACATTGTTGCCGCCTATAGTGTAGCATTTTATGCTTCCTGCATTTGCATACAGCTTGGTGTGGTCTTTATTGGGTATCAGTCGGCCGTAACCGAATCCCTTAGATACAATCTTGGTGCTGTTCTCGCGGATGTTACGCTCCCAAAGGTCGCCACCTCCCTCGAATCGTGTAATGTAATAGAGCTTGTCGCCGCTCTTTGTGAGATAGGCATCGCCCATTGCCGATGAGTGGGTTGTGAGGCGTATAATGCGGTCGTGACGATTCTCGAGGTCGAACTCAAGAGACTTGACCTCTTCTTTCTTGTCCTCTTTTTTCTCCTCTTTTTTCTTTTTCTTGTCTTTCTTCTCCAAGGCCTCTTTCTTAGCCTTCTCCTCTTTCTCCTTTTCAGCCTTCTCGGCCTCCTCGTAGAGTGCAAGCTCCTCTTTGTTCATACGGAACTTATCGTATGCCTCGGCATCGAAGAACATAATATACTCATCGCTATGTGCTCCCCAGCTGCCGTGACTGCGGTATCCTGCGCGGTCGGACGACCATATCATTGCCTTGCCGTCGAGTGCCCAGCGTGCATTGTTGTCGCTGTAACCGCTCTCGGTAAGGTTGTGAATCTCGCCCTTGCCATCGGCTTTCACAAGTGCAATATCGGTGTTGTTCCATCCACCAATGCCAATGTAGCTTGTGAGGAACCATTTGCTGTCGGGCGACCACGAGAAGCTTACATCGCCATCGCTGTATGAGTAGTTATACTTGCCGTCGAGTACGGTGCGTATGTTCTTGCTCTTAAGGTTTATCACTCGCAGTGTGGTGCGGTCCTCAAGGAAAGCAACCTCCTTGCCGTCGGGCGAGAACTGGGGCTGGAAAGATGTCTTCTTGCCAACTACCAATGGCTCCTCTTTAAGCTCGGCAGCGTGAGTGAAATATTTATCCTCTTCGCGTACAATTGTTGTCATATAAATACCCCATACACCGTCACGCTCGGCCGAGTAGACGATTGTGCGTCCGTCGGGGCTGATGTCTACGTTACGCTCCTGCTCGGGTGTGTCGGTGATGCGTCGTGTGCTGTTGTGGTCGGCCATCGTTACGAATACATCGCCACGAGCGATGAAGGCAATCTCTTTTTCGTTCTTTGATACAGCAATCTCACGTGCTCCACTCGACAGGCTCATAATGCGACGGTCGGAGGGTGCAATATCTGCTGTCAGGCTAATGCTTACTTTCTTGGCGCTCTTGCCGGGGATGATGGTGTAGATGTCGCCATCAAAGGTGTAGCAAAGTGTGCCATCGTCGGCTGCTGTGAGGAAACGTACAGGATGCTTGCTGTGCTTTGTTATCTGTTTGTTGTTGCCGTCGGCGGCTGCGTGGTATACGTTGAACGAACCGCTTTGCTCGCTAAGGTAGTAGTAGCTGTTTCCATCGGCTGCCCAGACGGGGTTTCTATCCTCGCCGTTGAAGCTGCTCAGCTTTGTATATTTGCGTGGGCCATCGACTGTGGTTCTCCAAATATCGCGTGTAATAGACGAGCGATGATGCTTGCGCCACTGGTCTTCGTAACCCTTCTTGTCGTGATACAGAATCTCGCCCTTTGCATTAATGTCCAAAGACTCCATATACTCCGATGAGAAAAGCTCGGGACGACCGCCATCGGTGCTCACCTTGTAAATCTGGCTTGTGTTGGGAAACTCGCCATATTGGTTGTCGGGCATCATTGCTGCGACATACAGAATCTCGTTGCTGTTCAGGAACGCAACAGGCTTCTCGCTTGTCGAGTGTGTGGTGAGGCGCTTGGGCACACCGCCATCCTTTGAAACTATGTATATGTCCATACTGCCGTTGCGCGTCGATGCAAATGCTATCTGTTTGCTGTCGGGCGACCATACGGGCTGTGTGTCGTAGGCATCGTGCGATGTTATCTGACGGGCACTGCCGCCTGTGGCATCTACAGTGAAAATATCGCCCATATAGGTAAATGCTATTGATTTTCCATCGGGCGAAATAGTGCTGTTTCTAAGCCAGCGCGGTCTCTGTTGTGCGCCTGCTGCCATTGCGAAGAGGGCTGCGCATAAAAGAAGGACTTTTCTCATATGTTAAATATTTTTTAGGTTTGAATT
>JAGCKB010000375.1 GCA_017647725.1 Bacteroidaceae bacterium | reverse complement strand
CGTCCATACGACCTGCCATACGCGATGCAATCATTCCTCCAAGATTAAGCGAGGGAATAAAAAGCAGTGCCAGCAGAATATAAATATATTTCGAGATGGCATCCGGGAGCGTTGCCTCTTCATCCTCTATTTTAAGCGTCTTTTTCCAATGCTCACCAATTTTAGTACCGAAGCTATTGCCCTCGGGCTGTTCCTGTGCAAGGCGCTCAATGATGCTCTTCACCTCAGCAATGACGGATGAGGTTTTATCGGCCGAGCTGCAGAGAATAGCTACACGAAAGTCTCCTATGATAGGATGATTATCACGCGCATTGTCACACTGGGTATGTGTTATAGGTAACCAGAATTGTGCATAACACTCGGGGGTACAACCGCTGGGACTCTCCACCACTCCGATAATACTGTTACGCGTATTATTTATGAAAATCTCTTTTCCAACGACATCGGTTGCCCGAAAAAGCTCCATTGCAAAATCGGCACTAACAACCACTGCTGTCGATTGTGTATCGTCAAAAGGCCCTCCGGCAACGAATTTAAAATCATAGACACGCCAAAAGTCGTTGTTAACAAAAAGTCCTCTACATTCATTCAGTTCGTTCACCGAGAAATCGTAACGATAGTTTCCTGCCACCATAGCAAGAGCCTCGCAACCCTCGACGGTACGCAGACGCTCACAAAGACTCTGCGAAGCGGCTCTGTTCATCACTGTGTAACTGTTACCGTGCTTTATAACGTGAGCTATTTGGTCTAAATAGACTATCCGACTGCGATTATACTCGGGATAGACAGGCCCCAATTTTATGTAGAAGATAATGAACAGCGTCATTGCAAGTGCCACCGACAGCCCCGTTCCCACAATGTATATTGCCGAGAAGAGACGGTTCTGCTGCATCATTGCCCACGCCAATCTCAAATAGTGTCGTATCATATTTTCTCTTTTGTTTATGATTATTTTAGTTTTATTCTATCTTTTCCTGCATATTCGTGCATATCACTCACGACAACCTCTTCGCCCTCGGCAATACCCTCCTCGACCTGCACAAAGTCGTAGTTGCTAACACCCAAACGCACCTTGCGTAGCTCAACCTCGCCGCTGCCGTTCTTTACATACATTTTATATTCGCCCGGGCCTATATAGTAACTGCGGTTGCTTATGCGTAGCACATCGTCGTGAATCTCGTTCATTATATATACATCGGTGCGCAGTCCTTGGCGCAGACGTGCGTGATTGCTCTCTTTTAGTGCAACATCGAAATTTATTATTCCGTTATTGCTCTTGGGCGATACGTTGCTTATCACACCCTCCATCTTCTCTTTGCCGACTGCTACAATAACACGTTTACCCACCTTTACATACTCGGCCATTGCGTCGCTTATCTGTGCGGCAATCTTAAAATTGCTAAGGTCGGATATTACAGCAATCCTTTCGCCTGCACTCACACGTGCACCAATCTGATTGTTTATGAATGTAAGTGTGGCCACTCGGGGCGATAATATACGCGCTTCGTCCAGTGTGCGTTTCATCTCACTCAGTTTCTTCTCGAATATATTATATTCAAGCTCTCTTACTCTTATGTCCGACTCTTTTATGCGTGTGTCATTGGCAAGCTGTGTACGTTGCTGGTTCAGTCGCATCTGAGCCGTTGCAACAGCAAGCTCGGCCTGGCGCACGCGGTCGGCAGTTCCCGAACCGATGCTGTCCAAATAACGCTCGTTGCGCAGTTCGGTTTGCAGACGCTCAAATTCAATCTCAGCAATTGCGATGCTCATTTTCTGATTTTCGAGCGAAGTAGCGTTATTAAGACGCAGTTGTGTCAACTGTTGCAGTTTAATCTCCTTCTCGTCGAGCATATTACGATAATTGTTCAACGTATTCTCAAGGTCGAGACTAAGCAATGGCGTTCCAACCGATACCGTATCGCCCAACTGTTTATATACCTCTATTATACGTGAAGAGATGGGCGAATTTATTACCTCCTCGAATGCGGGATGTACCTCGCCCGATGCCGTAACACTCGTCTCGATACTACCGCGTGTCACAGTGCAAATTTCGAGATGTTTTTCATACACGCTATCGCGCGATAAGGATACAACAGCAAGCGCAGCAAGCACCACCGCCACAGCTACGCCTGCAATCTTAAGCAGGCGTAGCCCCATTTGTTTTCTTTGAACCTCTTTTGGAATTTTCCGATCCATAAAATACTTAACTCTTTATTTATTTAAACTTATTCACAGATATAATATCAAAAAGCGTGCCAAAAACTTAAATTATTAATATTCAATATTGTATATAAAATTTCAGGTGTCCGTTTGCGGACACCTGAAATAAATTCGGACAATATTTTTTTGCTGTGTGTTACGGGGTTAATATTCATTGATAAAACTCATTGCGTGTAGGGGCGATTTGACAAAGTCCAACAGCCTTTCGCT
This sequence comes from Bacteroidaceae bacterium, assembly GCA_017647725.1. Classification (GTDB taxonomy): domain Bacteria; phylum Bacteroidota; class Bacteroidia; order Bacteroidales; family Bacteroidaceae; genus HGM04593. The sequence continues at coordinate 4,613 of JAGCKB010000375.1, read as the reverse complement.
CGGCAAAGTAAGTAAACTTGCCTTTGCGCTCGCTCAATCGGCGATTTTCAATCGCCCGAATCATTGCTTTACCCGTTACCTCTCGGTTACGGGCGAAAATAAGAAGCACACCCTTGTCGTGAAAAACATTGTATAAAAATTATTTGCAGGAAATTTCGCCGGCGAGGTCTTTTTTCATTAGTTTGCGCACCTCGTCAACGGGGAGCTCCTGACCAAGCAGAAACATCATTTTTGTAAGAGCTGCCTCTACCGTCATATCGCGTCCGCTTATTATACCTGCATCAAGCAGTTGCAAGCCTGTCTCGTAAAGACGCATCTTTACACTGCCGGTGCTGCACTGAGTAATATTTACTATTACTTTTCCCTCGCTGGTGGCGTTTGTAAGCGCCTCGACGAGCCAATGAGCCTGCGGCGCATTTCCCGCACCGAATGTGCGGAAGATTATTCCTTTAAGCTCTTTTCCCGAGAGAATTTTCTTTACGATATTTGGCTGTATGCCGGGGAATAGCGAAAATATTATAATGTCGCTCGACATTTTATATTTGGGTGCCAGCTTCACCTGTGCATCGTAGGGTCTTATTATGTGTCGATTATACTGTATCTCCATTCCGGCTGTTGCCAAACAGGGGCAGTTGGGCGAACTGAATGCATTGAAACTATCGGCGCTTGTCTTTGTACAACGGTTGCCACGCATAAGTTTCTGGTGGAAATATATACATACCTCGGGAACGACGGGTGAGCCATCGTCGTTTTTTGCTGCTGCCATCTCAATGGCTGCAAGAAGATTTTCCTTGCCGTCGGTGCGCAGTACTCCAATAGGCAACTGACTACCGGTGAGGATAACAGGTTTCATTAGTCCTTCGAGCATAAAGCTGAGGGCCGAGGCGGTAAATGCCATTGTATCGGTTCCGTGTAGAATGACAAACCCATCGAATTTATCGTAGTTGGTGTGTATCATCTCCACTATTCTACTCCATAGCGAAGGGTTCATATCAGACGAATCGATTGGTGGGCTGAAGGCACGTGACGAGATATTGAGATTGAACTGACGAAGCTCGGGGACGTGGCGCACCAAGTGGTCAAAGTTAAATGACTCCAATGCTCCTGTAACCGAGTTACGTATCATACCTATGGTACCACCGGTATATATAATAAGAATGGATGCTCTTTTTTCGTTGTTCATATATATACACAACAGATTACGTTGCGAAGATACATAAAATCATTTAATTTTAAACACTCTCTGATATATTTCTGCTTTATGAGTCTACGTTTAAACTAATTATACTATTTTTGCATAAAAATATTGTAAGCAAATATCACATTATGGAGAAGTCAAAAGTATATTTTACCGATTTCCGCACAAAGGCCAACGGAGACGGTCTGCCCACAAAGCTAAAGAAATTGATGAAAAAGGCAGGCATTGCCAGCCTCGACCTCGATGGTAAATTCGTTGCCATTAAACTGCATTTCGGCGAGTTAGGTAACATCAGCTATCTGCGCCCCAACTACGCACGTGCAGTGGTGGACGTCGTTAAGGAACTTGGAGGAAAGCCTTTCCTTACCGATTGTAACACGATGTATCCCGGTAGCCGCAAAAATGCTCTTGAGCATCTCTATTGTGCTTGGGAGAACGGTTTTACACCGCTCACAGTAGGTTGTCCCATCCTCATTGGCGACGGACTGAAAGGCACTGATGATATTGAGGTTCCTGTCGAGGGTGGCGAATATGTACAGAATGCCAAGATTGGTCGTGCCGTTATGGATGCCGATGTATTCATCAGCCTCACACACTTTAAGGGACACGAGATGACCGGCTTTGGCGGTACCATAAAGAATATTGGAATGGGTTGCGGTTCTCGCGCAGGAAAGACCGAACAGCACATCAGCGGTCAGCCTGTCATAGATGCCGACCTGTGCCGAGGATGTAAAAAATGTATGGCACAATGTGCAAACAGTGGTCTTGTATTTGACGAGACAACAAAGAAAATGCACATCGACAAGGAGCACTGCGTAGGTTGTGGACGCTGCCTGGGCGCTTGTAATTTCGACGCAATTAATTTCGAGAATTTCCACGCACCGCAACTGCTTAATCGTAAAATGGCCGAGTATGCCAAGGCTGTTGTCGATGGTCGTCCGCAGTTTCATATTTCCCTTGTGGTTGATGTATCGCCCAACTGCGATTGTCACTGCGAGAACGACGCGCCCATACTGCCCAATATAGGAATGTTCGTCAGCACCGACCCGCTTGCGCTCGACCAGGCTTGTGTAGATGCTTGTCTTGCCGCAACACCTATGCCCGGAAGTCAGCTGCACGACCACATACACACACCCGGATTCTGCGACCATCACGACCATTTTACCAACTCGACACCCGAGTCGGAGTGGAAATCGTGTCTTGAACACGCAGCAAAAATTGGATTAGGCAACCGCGAATACGAACTAATTAAACAGTAAGCAGTGGCAGGAAAGGTTATTGACACCGAGGAACTGAAAAGGATTCAACTGCAAATTCTCGACAACGTTGCACAGTTCTGCGAGGAGCGCGGCATCAGATACTATCTTGCGTACGGTACCCTTTTGGGTGCTGTGCGCCATAAAGGGTATATTCCCTGGGACGACGACATTGACATACACATTCCGCGTCCCGACTACGAGCGATTTTTAAAGGAGTATAACAAGGCTGAATCGCCCTATAAAGTAGTATCACCCGAAAGCGAAAGCAGCTATCGTGTCCCCTTTGCCAAGGTACACTATCCCAAAAGCATCGTGAGAGAGTTTCATTTTAAGCCCGACCTGTTTGGAGTGTATATAGATATTTTCCCTCTCGATGGTGTCGAGTCACAGGCACAAGCTAAAGAGTGTGGTGAGTTGCGTCGTCTGATGCACGTGAAAAACTCTGTATTTCTAAAGAGTATGCCTCTTGCACGTAAGCTGCGCCTTGCCATCACAAAACTGATACTGCTGCCCTTCTCATTGAAAAAGCTCCTCAAGCGCATAAAGTTTACTGCCACACGTTGCACATACGATAACAGCGACAATGTGTGCAGTTTTATGTCGCGCACTGCAATACGTGAGATAATGCCACGCAGTGTATTCGACGAATATACAATGTTACCATTCGAGGGTAAGGAGTATCGCGCGCCAAAGGGGTACGACAGATACCTGAAAGCCAATTATGGCGATTATATGCAGTTGCCACCCGAGGAGAAACGCATATCGCACCACAACTCCGAGGCAAGATGGAAAGAATAGCCAAATTAAACAGCTAAAATGTTGCATATTACCAAAAAAAGCAGTACTTTTGCGCCGCCGATACGAGATATCGGATAACTCAAATCATTAACCCATTAAAACAATTAAACAATGGCAACAAAAATCAGACTTCAGAGAAGAGGTCGTAAACACTACGCATTCTATTCAATCGTAGTTGCAGATTCGAGAGCTCCACGTGATGGAAAGTTCGTTGAGAAAATCGGTACTTACAACCCCAACACCGACCCCGCTACAGTTGAGCTCAACTTCGAGCGCGCACTCTACTGGGTAAACAACGGTGCTACTCCCACCGACACAGCACGCAACATCCTCTCTCGCGAGGGCGTTTATCTTATGAAGCACCTCCAGGGTGGTGTTAAGAAGGGCGCATTCGACGAGGCTGCTGCACAGGCTAAGTTCGATGCTTGGAAAGCCGAGAAGACAAGCGTTCTCAACGGTGTAAAGAGCAAGAACGAGCAGGCTAAGCGCGACGAGAAGAAAGCTCGTCTCGAGGCTGAGAAAGAGGTTAACGCTACTATCGCTAAGAAGGTTGCTGACAAGAAGGCAGCCGAGGCTCTTGCAAAGGCAGAGGCTGAGGCAGCTGCAGCAGCAGAGGCTAATGTAGAGGAGACAACAGAGGCTCCCGCAGAGGCTTAATAGAGCACACCTCGAATAAAGTGCCGCGAGGCACAAGCTCAAAAAAACAGACAGACAGACTGAAATTCCTTTTAAGGGTTTAGTCTGTCTGTTTTTTTGTGTCCATCGGCGAGCAGATACCCATCACAGGCAGAGCGTCCACCTGCGGGTGTTCTTTGACATTATGAACAAAATAAACCCTACCACCTCCATAAAGAAGAAGAATATTCGAGAGTATCCACGTTGCCTCTTGTGGCGAGGCAATAAACCTATTAACCTATTAAGCTATATCATTATGAATGACAATAAACAATTAGTAGCATCGGCTACAAAAGGTAAAGTGAACATCTACGATGTACTATTAACACAGATGATTGAGGAGCAAACAGCCGAAATCGTTGCGCATCTGCACGACACCAATCCACTGCAATTTGCTACAGCCTCGCTCTCACACGCCAAATTTGTAATAGAGCAGCAAGAGAATATCATCGACTGGCAACAGCACTACACACTAAACTATGCAGCAATGTGCTGTATGCACTCGGCTTTTCGTCCATCGTACACAAGATTACGTAACCCGGGATTAAGAAGAGAGATAATAGAGACGCTCGACACGCTTTATTTAATTATTGACAGTGTGGCTGCATAAAACAACTATTTTTTACGCATCACATTTTGCAGGTATTTTAAAATGGAGTATCTTCGCATAATAAAATATTTTT
>JAGCKB010000374.1 GCA_017647725.1 Bacteroidaceae bacterium | reverse complement strand
TTGGATTAAGTGCGAGGCTGTTTGAGCGCAGCGAGTTCCGCAGCACCCAAAAAACATCGTGAGCATTTTACGTTAAGATTTTCCGTGCGCAGAGCCTTTTGCCTACTTTTCGTCGGCACGAAAAGTAGGAGAAAAATAACAATGAAAGGCTGAATTTGGCAAACAAGTCTAATTGAGAGACTGAAAAAGTTTTACCGGGTACCAATAATTGTTTATTGATGTTACTTATTTATAAATGTTCAGAGGCGGCCTTTAAAGGTCGCCTCTGAACATTTATGATGTGATTGTTTTATTACCAACCTTTTGAACTCCACAAGTCGCCGAACTCTCTCTTTGGAGCATCGAACTTGTCGGTCTTCTCACTGTCGATGTGAATCTCGGACTGTGCGAGTATCTGACTTTCTACACTTATATCAAGTGTGGTTATTGTAGGTGTTGTATATTGCTTTTTCATGATGATTACTTTTTTAATATTTACTATCTAAAATTTTATCACTTAACTAATACTTTTTTCCCATTTACGATGTAGATACCGCGTGTGGGGTTCTCAACCTTACGGCCGCTAAGGTCGTAGTATACAGGTGTTGCAATATTGGCATCTTCGATGCTCTCGATACTTGTTGTGCCTGAACGGTCGATTCTCAATTTAATCTCGTTAATTACAAGAGTACCCTCATTGTCTTCAAGTATAAGATACCAACGGAAAGATGAAAGTGTTGCGCTGTTGCTTGCTGCTTGTTTCAAGCGTCCATTGCTCATTGCAAAGAATCCATTGTCGGCCATATCGGTAATGGTGGTATATGTTCCTACAAATGTTGCGCTAAAGTCAATAGTGCCGCAATTGAGCATTTTGTTTGTAGCTTTATATAATTTGTTGCTGTTTGCTTTAAACACTTTCTCGCCAGTTGTCTTGGGTCTGATGAGATAGGGATAATTTGCTTTTAAGGTTCCGCTTTCGATTAATTGTACCACTAAGTGCACGTGACCTCCCTCTGTCTGTGTAATCTGGATGATACGTGCAATCTCAAAATCGCTCTTAAGGTCGTCATAGTTCATTGTGAATGGCACATAAAGAGCCTGCCACTCGGTGTGGTTGAATGTGCGCTTGTATGTTATTTCGCTATACTCGGCATCTTGGGTTGCAGTGTACTCTTCACCGTCTATAAACTCTTTAGTGTCTAAAACATTAGCAGTGATTCCCGAATGTCCATTGACGTTTACAGTAGCTTCTGTTGCCGATGTCTTTTCAAAAGTGTGGTCTAAAATCTCCTGTGCTGTTGCATATCCCGAAATAAGGAACAATGATAAAATGAGTAATGTAAACTTTTTCATAATTTTATCTTTTATTTTTTATTATTTATTTTTTGTCTTTTATTTTTTATTATTGTTTTTCCGTTTATTTAGATAGCTCATACTTTAAAATGCCTTGCTTGATATGAGTAATTTGCAAATATAAACCTATTTGACGAAAAAAACAATAATAACCGAAAAAATAATAAAATTATTACAATTTGTATTTATTTTACTACTCGAATGGAGTGATTCTATTTTATTCGTTTATTTTTTTCTACCGAATACCGAGAAGTGAACATATCTTTTGGGGTCTTCACGCAGGTTTTGCAGCAGCTCTGTTGCAGCCTTGCAGGTTCCGTTAAGATTATTGTACAATGTGCTGTCCTTTAGCAGCAGTCCCATTGTGCCCTCGCCGTTGTTCAGTGCAGTGGTGAGTTGCTGTATGTTGCCAAGTGTACTTTCAATAGATGTTATCAGTTGCTTATAGTCGACCTCGCTCAACTGTGAGCTGACTGCGAGCATATCGTCCTCAATTTCAATCATACGACCTGTAATCTGCGGTACGTCGTTGCTGAGCAGTGCATTTAACGATGCGGTTGCAGTGGCAAGCTCGCCACTCATTTGCTCTACATTATTTATTGATGCTGTTAGTGCGGGGTTGGCTAATATTGTGTTTAGTGATGTTAGTACCGAGTCTATTTTTGGCATTATAGAGTTGAATGCAGGCATAATTTTATCGGCAGCTTCGCCTGCAATACCCTTGTCGAGCGTTCCTGTTATTGTATCGCCGGGAGCGAGTATCTCGTTGCTGTTCGATAATATTATTCCCAGGTCGGCGCCGCCAAGCATGTGAGTAGTGATGCGTGCGGTGCTTCCTTTTGGAATCTTTATTCGTTTGTCAATCTCAATCTCTACGATGATATTGTCTATTTGGTTAAAATCACAGTTTATGCTACGCACGTTTCCGGCTTTGTATCCGTTGAGGTATACGGGGCTTGAGCCAACAAGCTGGCTGACGTCGCTGAATCTTACGTAATATGTCTCTCCTACCTTAAAAAGGTCTATTCCTTTAAAGAAATTAATAAGGAAATATATAACTAATAGGGCGGTTATACCTATCGCTCCAATAAAAAATTCTCTTGTAAACAGTTTCTTCTTTGCCATATATTTGTGTTATTTTTTCTTTGTTATTTTATTAATATCTACTCGCTTATCGTTAATGAATGCTATAACGAATGCTCCTTTGAATTTCTTGGCCAATCGTCGGCGCAGAGCCTCTATCTCGTCTCTGTCGGTCGAGTATCCACAGGTGTACTTGTACATCCCATTTTCGCGATAGAAATCGACTTTCTCGCCTTTGAAACGTGTGTCTCCTGCTTTTAGTTTCTTATCCGATGTTAATATCTGTACTTTGAATACAGGTAGTGACTCCTCATTTGCTATATTGTTTTGCTGCGCAGGCTGTTCCTGCTCTTCCGATGTTATTGGGCTGTTGGTCTCTTCGTTATCCGGCTCTACCGTTTCGTTTATTGTTGGTTTGCTATCTTCCTTGCCGTCTAATTTTGTCTTTTTGTACTCTTCGTAATAGTTGCAGAATCCCTCGAATATGCCTTCTACAAGTTTCTCTTGTCCGCTGCTCGAAGCAAGTAGTTTCTCTTCGGCATTGTTTGATATAAATCCAAGCTCAATCAGTATGCTGGGCATTGCTGTCTGATGCAATACAAGGAATCCTGCCGATGATACACCGCGATTGGGCAGTTTGCTGCGTGTTACCATACGATTTTGTATATGCTCGGCACAAGCGACGCTCTTTTCCATATCGTGACCACGCAGTAACTCAAATATTATATAGCTCTCGGTCGAGCTGGGATTAAAACCGTTATATGTGGTCTCAAAATTCTCCTCTTTAAGAATTACTTCGTTCTCGTATTTTGCAGCTGCAAGTGCTTCGGCACTGCTGCCTGCACCAAGGGTAAATGTCTCACAACCTCGTGCCGAGCGGCTTTTCGATGCGTTTGTGTGTATCGAGATAAATAGGTCGGCTTTTGCTTGGTTGGCTATCTTTGCGCGTTGGTTAAGCGGAATGAAAACATCCTTTGAACGAGTATAAATAATCTTTATCTCGGGATATTTCTTTGCAACAGATTTTCCGAATGATTTCGCAACGCTTAGGTTGATATGCTTCTCTTTTGTACCGAGACGACCTACCGCACCGGGGTCTTTACCACCGTGTCCGGCATCAATAACCAATGTAAATGGTTTGTTCTTGGCCTTTTGTGCCTGTGTCGGTAGGGTGAATGCACCCGATATTAACAGGCATAATAGAGCATATAAAAAGCGTTTCATTGTATATGGTCTGTTATTTGCGGGTTATATAATCGGCTATCCAGTCGCCAACCTCTTTTGTGCCGTAAGGTTCGGTATCGGCAATCTGTATGTCTGCTGTGCGCACATTTGCTCTCATCGAGGCATCTACTGCTTCTCTTATTAGCTTGCCCTCTTCCATAAGACCGAATGCATATTCAAACATCATTGCTGCCGATAGTATGGTGGCAAGGGGGTTGGCGATGTTCTTGCCTGCTGCCTGCGGCCACGAACCGTGTATGGGCTCGAATAGCGATGTGTGCACTCCGATGGATGCCGAGGGCAGCAGTCCCAATGAACCTGTGATTACCGAGCCTTCGTCGGTGAGTATGTCGCCAAACATATTTTCTGTTACCATTACATCGAACGATGAAGGCCATTGGATAAGGCGCATTGCGGCATTGTCGACGAACATAAATTCGGTCTCTACCTCGGGATAGTCGGCTGCAATCTCTTTGGCAACCTCGCGCCACAGACGTGATGTGGCAAGCACATTGGCCTTGTCGACTACTGTAACCTTTTTACGGCGCTTCATTGCATATTCGTAGGCGAGTTTTACAATTCGCTGAATCTCCTCGCGTGTGTAGACGCAGGTGTCGTATGCGGTGTTGCCATCCTCGCTACGTCCCTGCGGACGTCCGAAATAGAGTCCACCTGTGAGTTCGCGTATGCACATAAAATCGGTGCCTTTTACAATGTCGGGACGCAGTGGCGACTGATGCATAAGCGCTTCGAATGTGGTAACAGGACGCAGATTGGCATAGAGGCCAAGCTTCTTGCGCATAGCCAAAAGTCCCTGCTCGGGACGCACCTTTGCCGAGGGGTTGTTGTCGTAGCGCAGGTCGCCAACAGCACCAAAGAGAACAGCGTCGCTTTGCATACATATCTCGTGTGTCTCGTCGGGGTAGGGGTTACCTGTTGCGTCTATGGCACAAGCACCTACAAGAGCTTTCTTGTAGCTTAGTGTGTGTCCGAATTTATTGCATATTGCTGTTGTTGCTTTAAGTGCCTGCTCAATTATTTCGGGGCCTATTCCATCACCCGGAAGTATTGCTATATTAAGATTCATAGAATAATTGCTTTGTTATATAAGAAGCTGCTAAAAACAAATAATTGACAAAATTAGAAATTATACGTCAAAATATCAAACTTTTATAAAAATAAGTTATATCAAGAGGGTACCGTCGGCACCCTCTTGATAAATATATAATAAGTAATTGGAATTAGCTTAAACTGCTCTCGTACTCTTCTATTTTCTCCTTGTTGCTAAGAAGAAAATCAATATCGTCAAGTCCATTCATCAGGCAGTGCTTCTTGTAACCGTTTATCTCGAAACTCTCACATTCGCCTGTGGCATTGTTGGTAATTGTCTGTGCAGGCAGGTCTATGGTTACCTGTGTCGATGGGTCGGCGGCTATGCTGCCGAATAGGTTGGCAAGAAATCTCTCGCTTACAACGACGGGTAGTACAAAGTTATTCAGTTCGTTGTTCTTGTGAATGTCGGCAAAGAAACTCGATACTACCACGCGGAAACCGTAGTCGGCAATGGCCCACGCTGCGTGCTCGCGACTGCTTCCGCAGCCGAAATTCTTTCCTGCCACCAGGATGCAACCTTTATACTTGGGGTTATTCATAACAAAACTGTCGATACGATTGCCATCTTTGTCGAAACGCCAGTCGCGGAAAAGGTTCTCGCCGAAGCCTTCGCGTGTGGTGGCCTTCAAGAAACGTGCAGGCACAATCTGGTCGGTGTCAATGTTCTCGAGTGGCAGGGGGATGCAACTGTCTGTTATTATGTTGAATTTCTCTTTTTTCATTGCTCTTTAATGGATTATGTGGTTACAGAAATTCTCTTGGGTCGGTGATGCAACCTGTTATTGCTGCTGCGGCTGCAGTGTAGGGGCTTGCCAGGATGGTGCGTGAGCCGGGGCCTTGTCTTCCCTCGAAGTTGCGGTTGCTTGTCGAGACACAGTATTTCCCCTCGGGTACTTTGTCTTCGTTCATAGCCAGGCAGGCCGAGCATCCGGGTTGGCGCAGTTCAAAACCGGCCTCTTTAAGGATTTTGTCTATTCCCTCGGCTACTATCTGACGCTGTACGCTCCACGAACCGGGTACAATCCAGACAGTTACTCCCTCGGCTTTCTTATGCCCCTTTACTATCTGTGCAAAGGCGCGAAAATCTTCGATGCGTCCATTGGTGCACGAACCAACAAAAACATAATCTATCGGATGTCCTGTGAGCTTCTCGCCCTCACTGAATCCCATATATTCCAATGACTTACGGAACGATGCAGCACCAGCCTCGTCAATGTCGTCGGCAGTGGGTACAGTCTCGCTTATGCCCATTCCCATTCCGGGGTTGGTACCGTATGTTATACGTGGCTCAATATCCTCGGCGCGGAATG
>JAGCKB010000373.1 GCA_017647725.1 Bacteroidaceae bacterium | reverse complement strand
GTTCGGTTCGACACTTACTCCTTCCATAGGAAAGCCTTTAGGAGAGAAGTGTGGATCACGAGTGGGAATCCTGAACCAAATACCATATTTTGAGGTGAAATTCTTTGGGGCACAACCTGTATCGCCAGCTGTTTTTTCTCCGACTAATGTGACATAACCACTCTCTTTCAGATCTATCGTAAAACTCTCAGCAGCTGAAAAGGTGTGATTACTCGTCAATAAAAATAACTTGCCGCTATAAGCGTTGGGCTGTGGTGTGATATTACCGCCAACACAATGTTCTTGCGGTTCCTTTAGCAGATATTCTGCAATCAATCGACCATTATTACTATTACCTCCACCATTTCCTCTAACATCGATGATTAAATATGGAAGACTACAAACTTGATTATATGCTTGTTTGAAATTCTCCACAACATTATCCATCATTGATTCAATACATACATATCCAATACTGTCACGTAAGATTTTGTAATGAGCTTTAGGAGTATTGCTTAATATAGAACTTGTTAGAGGCAATTTGAGTTTTAGCGTATCTCCATTTCTACGTACATCACAGTGGATTAGACTATCGGTAAATGACGTAAGAATTCTACATTGAGTAAGGTGCGTCTTATAAGCGTCAGTTGAGGCAGATGTATACTTTGCCATACTTTGTATATATCGGTCGATAGGAGTGTTATTTATTGCTATTATCTCATCTTTGTCGGAGAATCCATTATTGGTAAAATGGTCGTTAGGCTTGTCTATAAACAATCTATTCTCTACAATTGTCGGATAATATTCTGCAGAATGAAGTGTGAGCATTACTCCTGCATGACCTATATTTAATGCTGCAAAATATTCGCGAAGTAGTAATCCATAATCGGCTTTTGTCATAGACTCATTTGCTATTCGATTGGCAAATGAATAGTAAAGGGAATCCATATCATATCCTTTGTGTTCACACAATAGGCATTTTCCTGAAACTATATCATGTATACTTTTGAAATCCTCAGCAAAGTATTCTGGTTCAACAGGTATTTCTGATACATAATAAGATTTAATCTGTTTCTGCTCACTCTGATTAAGCTTGATTGCATATTCAATCAATTTATCTTTAAATATAGTTCTGGATAATAAAACGGTTAAACCTAAAAGACATAGAATGCTGAAAACAAAAAATAAGAAATATTTTATACCCTTCTTCATATCTTTACACTTAATTAAATTTATGCAAAGTTACGGCAATTTTCCCTAAATCATCTCTGAATGCCCTTAAAAATGTGATTTGAACACGTTGTAAGTAACTACATTACATGCAAACCGAGAAGATGTTAGACAACATTTTTAGAATATATTATCGGGGGACAAGGATTTTTACAAAAAACATGTATCAAATGCAAATATGTCCATCAATTTGCTGATATAATCATTTGCTTTTTAGTTGTATATTTATGTATTCTTGTGTTTAAAGCCCTAAAAATAGCTGTTTTTGTCCCCCGAAGTGCCCGAGGGACAAAAAAGGGTCAAAATTGATTTTTGGACTTTGCTTATTATAATTGTAAAATCGTTCTATTTGATTGCTATTCAGCATGTTAGCTTGCGATTATTGCTTAAAATTATTAATTCATACAAAACTTGCCAATATATTGATTATCAATGTATTAACTAATTGCTATTTTCCGATGCAGAAGTTTGCAAAGATATTGCCAAGTACTTCATCATTTGTGACTTCGCCGACGATTTCGCTAAGGTTGTGGATGGCGGCGCGGAGGTGCTCGCTGACGAGGTCGCCGCTGAGGCATAGTTCAAGGCCGTGTTTTACTTCCTTTATCTCGTTGAGTGCGCGGGTGAGGGCTTCATAGTGGCGTACGTTGGTGACTACTACGTCGCCGCGGGAGATTGCGGGGAGCGCTGCACTGCGCACAAGGAATTCCTCGAGCCTGTCGAGGTTGCTCCTGAGGCGGGCGGAGATTGCCCACATATCGTTCTCGTTCCACACAATGTCTTCGCCACACTCTGCAACGAGGCTCTTGCCCCACTTCATCACCTCGGCTAGGCGTTCTTCCCTGATGGTGTCACTCTTGTTTACAAGTATGGCAAGTTTTTTCTCCTTGCATTCGGGGAGTATCTTCTTGGCTGTGATTTCCATCTGGGTGTAGTCGGCAGCAGGGTCTACTATCCACAGCGCGATGGAGGTCTTGCGCAATTGCTCGACTGTGCGTTGGATACCCATCTGCTCAACGACGTCGCTTGTCTCGCGCAGGCCGGCTGTGTCTATGAAGCGAAATGTTGTACCGCCGATTGTCATTGTTCCCTCGATGGTATCGCGGGTGGTGCCGCTGATGTCGCTGACGATGGCTCTCTCCTCGCGAAGCAGGGCGTTGAGCAATGTACTCTTGCCGGCATTGGTTTCGCCCACAATGGCTACGGGAACGCCGTTCTTGACAGCATTGCCTACGGCGAAAGAATCGGTGAGATGCGTCATCACGCCGTCAATTTCATCACACAGTTGCATAAGCTCGCTACGGTCGGCAAAGGTAACATCCTCCTCGCTGAAGTCGAGTTCAAGCTCCATCAGTGTGGTGAGTTTGAGCAGTTTGTTGCGCAGGTTACCGAGTTCGTTGCTGAAGTCGCCTTTGAGTTGGTTCATTGCCAAGCGGTGCGATGCCTTTGAGGATGAAGCTATCAGGTCGGCAACAGCCTCGGCACGGCTGAGATCCATCTTACCGTTAAGGAAGGCACGCATAGTGAACTCGCCCGGCTCGGCCTGGCGGGCACCAAGATTGAACAAAGCCAACAGGATTTGCAGGGTTATGTATGGGGATGCGTGGCAACTGATTTCAACCACATCCTCGCCTGTGTAGGTATATGGCGCACGCATAACTGTCACCAGAACCTCGTCAAGCAGTTCGCCGGGCGTAACGCACACATCACCAAAGACTGCAGTGTGCGACTTGCGCTCTGCCAGCGGCAATCCCTTGCGCGGAGTGAAGATTTTTGATGTATATTCAATGGCTTTTACACCGGATATTCTTACAACGCTTATTGCCCCGCCCTGTGGCGTTGCCAAGGCGCATATTGTATCGTTCATCGTCAAATGTTTGGTTGTTTATTCTACTGTTGGGCATACACATCGGCCAGCACCACAGTTGGCGGCCAATGAGCTCCTTTGACTGCGCCAAGGATGACAATGTACGCAGTGATTGCAAAAGTACGAACAATTCTGCGAGTAAGCGAGTAAAAATGAATTTATTTGAGCATTAAACAGACTATCACTGCATAATGCCGGAAAATAAAAGTGCGGTGTCGCCGGACACCGCACTTAGAAAACAAGGTTTACTTCTGTCTTAGTCTATCATACTCCTCGAGCAGGCTCTGGCCAAAATCGACAGCCGAGTTCTCTATCTTCTTATAGGCGCCAACTGCCGAGTCCTCAATCTTCTTATAGGTTCCAACGACAGCATTCTCCACAGCTTTGTATCCGTTCACCACGCCCTCCTCAATAGCCTTATAGGTATCAATTACACCATTTTCAATTTCGACATAGGTTTCAACTGCATTTTTCTTGACATTCTTCATATTCTCTTTTTTTAGTTTACGGGTGCAAAAGTAGTACCTATCGCGTGGCGAAGAAAGGGAGAGAGTGCGCAAGGATTGGTATAAAAGTCGCATACATATTGCACAAGTGCAACCATACGACTAATTTTGTTGAACAAAAAGCACATTACTCCAATAAAAGCGACAATATGGACAACAAGTTAGACGACATTCTGAAGCATTACTTGAACAATGCAAACAAGGGAAGCATCTACGTGGCAGATGGTGAATATGCAATCATTGACAAGCCGACATTCTCTATCGTACCCAACCACCCATACCGTAACCCGTTGACGGTTGGAGTCTATTGCACATCGGGTAGTGGCAAAGGGCGTGTTAATACAAAAGTATTTGACTTGACACAGAACAGCCTTATGATTGTTCTTCCCGGACAGATTACAGAGCTTATAGACGTGAGCGAGGATTTCAGCGCCACATATATCATTATGACCGACAGTTTCATAAACAGTCTGGGCATAGGCAACACCTTCTCACTGAACCAGATTGTAGCCTCATCGCCATACATCTCTCTAGAAGAGAGAGCGAAGGATTCGTTGGAAAACTACCTTACGATGTGTCGCAATCTCATACCGCAAGAAAGCAACCCGCACCGTCTTGAGATTCTGCAACTGCTGACAAGGGCATTCTTCCTGGGGTTAGGCTATTTCATTCACAAGGTAGAAGAGCAGAACAACATAGCAAGCCGCAGCAATGATGTTACAAAAGAATTCATTGAACTTGTAGAAGAGCACTACACCAGGCATCGCGAGCTCTCATTTTATGCCAACAGGCTCAACATTACGGCAAAACACCTGTCGAGAACCGTAAAGGAGACAAGCGGGAAACACGCCACAGAGTGGATTGAAAAATATGTAATCCTGGACGCAATAACACAACTGCTGTCAACAAAAACAAGCATAAAAGAGATTGCATACAGGCTCAACTTCCCTTCCCAATCCTGCTTTGGAAAATATTTCCAGCGCATTGCCGGCGTTTCGCCTGCCGCATACCGCGCACAACACAAGAAGTGAGGAGATAGTAAAACGTAAAAACTATTATTGCATTTAACAGAAAATGCAGCCGGGCCAAAGGCACACACCGCGCAGTTAAAAGAAAACGGTAAACGATGCGCGCATCGTTTACCGTTTCAACCATTTCGCCTATAATCAGATTCTCTCAAGTACCGTCTCAATAAGCTCATTCATTTTTGCGGCGTAGTCCACGTTGGCCTCCTTAGCACGGCGGTTGGCTATGACAAGGCAAACGGTAACAGCCTGATGCCCCATCAGAGCAGCAAGGCCGGCAAGTGCGGAGCTCTCCATCTCGAAATTGGTTATCTGCTGTCCTTGATAGAGGAAAGACTCCACCTTCTCGTTCTGGTGAGGGTCGGCAAGCGGCACACGCAAGCGGCGTCCTTGGGGGCCGAAGAAGCCGCCACAGGCTATCGTGACGCCACGTACCATATCGTCCTTTGCTATGCGCTCAACAAGCTCGTCATCGGCAGCAATCACATAGGGCGCCGGCTGGCACATATTGCCGCTCCAGCCCAGATGGTTGAGCAGGGCGCGCTCCATTGGCAGGTCGCACACCTCGTTACGGCCGGCGTAGAAGTTGAGCAGACCATCAAAACCCACCGATTTTGCCGAGCATATGAACGTGCCCACAGGTGTGTGGGGCTGCAGGCCACCACAGGTGCCGATGCGCACCATCTGCAGGCGGCGCGTTTCGTCCTTCTCGTAACGGGTAGTGAAATCTATATTCGCAAGCGCATCAATCTCATTGACAACAATATCCACATTGTCACAACCGATGCCTGTCGAGACAACGGTTATGCGTTTGCCCTTATATGTTCCGGTGATGGTGCGGAACTCACGGTGCTGAATGTCGCACTCCTGTTCGCTGAAATGTGATGCCACCATTGGCACACGACCTGGGTCGCCCACCAAAATAATCTTGTCTGCCAACTGTTCCGGTTTTACTCCCAAATGGTATATTGCTCCGTTTGGCTCAATGAGCAACTCCGAAGGAGCGAAATAACGTTTCATAATACATCTGTTTATAGTTTCTCACTCTTTACAACACATCACTCCTTTGCAATGTTGTCGCGCATAGCAGTATCGGCCTGAATATTCTTCATCCTGTAGTAATCCATAATACCGAGATTGCCGTTGCGGAATGCCTCGGCCATAGCCTTTGGCACCTCGGCCTCGGCCTCGATTACGTGCGCGCGAGCCTCCTGTGCACGAGCCTTGTTCTCCTGTTCAAGAGCAACAGCCATTGCACGACGCTCCTCAGCCTTGGCCTGAGCAATATTCTTATCGGCATTGGCCTGGTCAATCTGCAATGCAGCACCGATGTTCTTGCCTATGTCAATGTCGGCAATGTCAATTGAAAGAATCTCGAACGCAGTGCCGGCATCGAGTCCCTTGCTGAGCACGAGTTTGGAG
>JAGCKB010000372.1 GCA_017647725.1 Bacteroidaceae bacterium | reverse complement strand
TCGTCGTTTTTTATATTCAAAAATGCCTGTTTGTTTCTTTTTTGCGGTTACATAGCCCGCTATGCGCCCTTAAAATATAAATAAACATCCAATTTTTGCTCTATAAAAAACTTGACGATATAAATTTAAACAGCTTCTTATATTATGTATCGGTAATGCAATCTATCAGTTGGCGCTCTCGAACAGTTTCAGGAAACGCACGTCGTTCTCGCTGAAAAGACGCAAATCCTTCACCTGGTACTTGAGGTTGGTAATACGCTCGATTCCCATACCAAAGGCATAACCGGTGTACTCCTTGCTGTCTATTCCGCATAGCTCAAGAACATTTGGGTCGACCATTCCGCAACCCAAAATCTCGACCCATCCTGTACCTTTACAGAAGGGGCAACCCTTTCCACCGCAGATGTTACAGCTGATGTCCATCTCGGCGCTTGGCTCGGTAAAGGGGAAATATGAAGGGCGCAGACGAATCTTGGTGCCTGTGCCGAACATCTCCTGAGCAAAGAGCAGAAGCACCTGCTTAAGGTCGGTGAACGATACATTCTTGTCGATGTAAAGTCCCTCTAACTGATGGAAGAAGCAGTGTGCACGATAGCTGATTGCCTCGTTGCGGTACACGCGTCCGGGAGCAATGATGCGGATAGGGGGCTTGCTTGTCTCCATTACGTGGCTCTGCACGCTGCTTGTGTGTGTGCGCAGAATGATATCGGGGTGGGCCTCGATGAAGAATGTATCTTGCATATCACGTGCGGGATGGTCCTCGGCAAAGTTCATCGATGAGAATACGTGCCAGTCGTCCTCAACCTCAACGCCGTCGGCAATAGAGAATCCCAAGCGTGCAAAAATATCCACTATCTCGTTCTTTACGATTGACAATGGATGGCGTGTGCCCAAACGGGTGGGGTAGGATGTACGTGTAAGGTCAATTCCGCACAACTCCTCCTCTTTGCTTGCAAGGCTCTCTTTAAGTGCGTTAAACTGCTCTTGTATTGCATTCTTAAGTTCGTTGAGTCTTACACCTACTTCGCGCTTTTGCTCGGCGGGAACCTCACGGAACTGTGCCATAAGGCCGTTTATAATTCCTTTCTTGCTGAGGTATTTAAGACGTAACGCCTCAAGTTCCTCGGCATTGGCGGCTGTCAGTCCCTTAACCTCTTCAAACAACAGGTTTATCTGTTCTATCATATTATCTTAAATTTTAATTCATAAAATGAAAATCGTCGCGAAGTTAATCATTTATGATGATATACCGAACTGTATCAAAGAATTTATTTTTAGAAGCTGTTTAAATTTATATCGTCAGGTTTTTTATAGAGCAAAAATTGGATGTTTATTTATATTTTAAGGGCGCATAGCGGGCTATGTAACCGCAAAAAAGAGACAAACAGGAATTTTTGAATATAAAAAACGACGAAACCGTAAGTTTCTATATGAATATTTTTTTTAGAAATTTAAACAGCTTCTTAATACCCGAAAAAGCACTGTTTACAAGCATTTTGCCAGCCCCTCGAACTCATAAAAAGGAATAAAAAAGCGCACCATTTTGCAGCAAATACATCTAAATCTCTTTTGTTTTGTTATAACTATCACAATTTAATGCAAAAAACAGCAATAAAGAGCTACAAAGAACGTAACTTTTTCACACTAACATACCTAAAAATTAAAAGCATTTTTGTATCTTTGCCGCGTTTGATTGTAAACTAAAAATTTAAAACATAAAAAGACTATGGCAACATTACAAAAACTGCGCAATGCCGGCCCCCTACTTCTTATTTTCGTTGGTATTGCGCTATTCGCATTCATTGCAGGCGATGCACTTAGAATATTCCAATCGCCTCAGGGTGCACAAGCAGTAGGCAGCATTAACGGAGAAGAGGTTTCTGCGGCCAAGTTCCAGGAACTCTACGAAGAGTACTCAAACGTTTTACAGTTTATGAGAAACGGTGCTCCTCTTAGCGACGAAGAGCATAGCGCTCTGAAAGATCAGGTTTGGAACGAGTATCTCCAGAACAAAGTTATTCAGGACGAGGCACAGAAGATTGGTCTCACAGTATCTGATGCCGAGCTATTGGCAGTTATCTCACAGGGTAACCTTCCCATTCTCCAGCAGAGTCCTTTCAGCGCACAGGGTAAGTTCGATTTCGACCTTCTCAGCCAGTTCCTTTCTGAGTATGAGAACAACAAAAACGATTATGCCTTCGTTCAGATGAACAAGCCTTACTATGACTACTGGTGCTTCATCGAGAAGACTATCAAGAACGACCTCTTGGCAGCCAAGTATCAGGCACTCGTTGTAAACTCATTCATCTCGAACCCTGTTGTAGCCGAGAACAGTTTCAACTCGAGCAACGTAACATACAACGCCGAGATTAAGGCATTACCCTACTCAGCAATAGCCGACTCTACAGTAAACGTTAGCGACAATGACCTAAAGGCCGCTTACGATGAGAAGAAACAGCTTTTCAAGCAACTCTTCGAGAGCCGCAACATCAAGTACGTAAGCTACAAAGTAGTACCCAGCGAGCAAGATCGTGAGGCACTCCGCGCCGAGGTTGCCGAGCAGGTAAACATTCTTGCACAGGAGAGCGATTATGCAAACATTGTACGTGCAGCAAGCAGCGAGGTCCCCTATAGCCAGCTCGCATGGTCTAAGAGCCGTTTCCCCGAGGAGGTACGTCTTCGTCTCGACTCAGTTGAGGTTGGCGAGGTAGAGGGTCCTATCTACAGCGCATCGGACAACAGCTTCACAGTATTCAAGAATCTTGGTAAGGTAACAGTTGCCGACTCAGTTCTCTATCGTATACTTCCCGTAAGCGACAAAGCACTTGCCGACAGCCTGCTGAATGTACTTAAGAACAAAGGCGACTTCAAAGAAATCTCGGCAAAGTATGGCCAGGAGCGCAACGACTCATTGTGGCTCACATCGGCAATGTACGAGGGTGCTGCTATGCAGAACGACGATGTCACACTTATCAGCACACTCCTGAATGCCAAGAAGGGTGAGTACAACACACTCTCTTTGAGCAATGGCGCAAACATCATCTACCAGGTAATTGCAACAAAGAACCCTGTTGAGAAATACAATGCAGCAGTAATCAAGCGCACCGTAGAGTTCAGCAGCGAGACATACGCAGCAGCATACAACAATTTCAGCCAGTTTGTTGCATCTTGCAAGACTATTGAGGATTTAGAGAAAAACGTTGAGCAGTACGACGGTTTCCGTGTACTCACAGCAAATAATCTCTTCAACAGTTCACACAACGTCGCAAATATCAGAGATACACGCAAAGCTATCCGTTGGATATTCAGCGAGGCAGAGGTTGGCGAGGTATCTCCTCTTTACGAGTGTGGCGACAACAACACACTTCTCGTAGTTGCACTCGCAGACATCAACGAGAAGGGCTATACCTCAATGGATAAGATGTCGGTATATGTTCGTTCAGAGGCTATCAAGAACAAGAAAGCCGAGAAGATTATGAACGACATCAAGGGTAAGAGCTTCGAGGAGCTTGCAAACGTAGCAGGAGTAAAATCGGACATTGCCGAGCGCATCAGCTTCGTTTCTCCCACATTTGTTAAGTCAATCTCGGCAAATGAGCATGCTATCAGCGCAGTTGTTACCAAGATGAAACCCGGTGAGGTTAGCGCTCCCATCAAGGGCGATAAGGGCGTTTACGTTGTTAAGTTGACAGCAGTTAACAAGGGCGGTCGCGAGTTCAACCCCGAGGCTGAACAGGCAACACTCAAGTCATCGGCAAGCAGCTTCATAACAAACTGCATCCTTAACAGATATACAGGAGACAGCCAGTTCTTCAACGAACTTTTCGAGAAGGGCAATGTAGAGGACAACAGATATCTCTATTTCTAATAGAATACTTTATAACACAGAAAAATCGTCAAGATAAGTTTCTTGACGATTTTTTTATGCTTCATAGAAACTGTTTGAGTATTTTTCCCGGCGAGTGCAGTGTATGCTCGCGGTTTACCGCAGATATAACAAATTTTCTAATAAAATTTAAACAGCTTCTTATGTTACGTTTTATATATTGCCACGTTTAATAGATAGAAAGAGACACGACAAAAGATAAGATGAGCGAAGAGAATCTCATAAATGTATTTACAACCCTCAGAAAGAAATTTCTGAGTATGGCATCGTACCTGCTAAACAACGAGAGCGATGCCGACGATGCACTCCAAGAGACCTTTTGCCGTCTATGGCCCCGACGCGATAGGATAGAATCGCAGCAAGAAGCCGAAGCACTTGCCACCACTACCCTACGCAACCTATGTATCGACACACTTCGCAAACGTAAGATAACCACAATACCAATAGAAGAAGAACACGACCAACAAGAAGAATCGCCCGACTGGACCGAGGAACACTTCCGCGAGATAGAGAGAATAATAGAGCAAGAGTTAACGCCACTGCAAAAGGAGATACTTCACCGCAAAGAGTACAACGATGAAACAATAGAAGAAATTGCCCGGGATTTAGGGATGCAACCCACAGCTGCGAGAATGCAACTATCGAGAGCCCGTAAGAAGATTAGAGAATGTTATCAAAGGAGGATACAAGAATGAGCCACAAAAAAAACAGAAACATAGAGACCATAGACCATCAACAATGGTTACAGTTGATAGAGCGCTACTTCGATGCCGACACCACCGACAACGAAGAGCAATGCCTCAAGCAGTTCCTTGCAAGCCCCCACTCTAATTTACCACAGTACGACGAGATAAAAGCCGTTATGGGATACCTGAGCACAGGCAAACGATACAATATCCAAGCCAAGAAACCACGCACCATTAATATAAATAAGGTGCTGAAATGGAGTGTAGCAGCCGCCGTTGCCATTGGAATTTTCGGTACAGCCACAATTCAATTAAATAACGACAACGATATCTGTATAGCATACATCAACGGCAAAAAATATACCGACGAAGCCATTGTACTTGCACAGATGCAAAGCACAATGCAACAAATTAACAAAGGAATAGAAGAGCACTCATTAGAACATCAGCTTGGCAATATGTTCCGCACAATGAGTAACTACGATAACGAGAACCAATAAACATAAGCCATATGAGATACTTTCTTACCATAATTCTATCACTTATGTGCCTGATAGGTGCTAACGCCCAAAAACCACTCGAAGTATCGACCCTATTCGATGGCAAAGGCAAATGGAAACTTAAATTTGCAGCCACACATATATCAGGTCGCGCACTAAAGCCCTATAATCTCACACTGTTCCGCAGTATAACCACCGGCGACAGCCGATTATACAACGAGATAGAGCAGGTTGTGAATAAGGACGCACAAAAGACAATAGACAAAGAGTGCGGATATATTGATGGCCAACTATACTATGGATTCTTCCTCTTCGAGCCAAAAGACAAGAAGCAACGATACCTATTTTATCGTAACAGTTCACTGCGAAGCAACGAACCCAACGAAGTTACCATAGTATATATGGAAGGCTATGCCACACTAAAAGAGCTAAAAGAGATGTTCCGATAACTAAGAAACTGTTTAAATTTCTAAAAAATATATTCTTACAGAAGCTGATAGTTTCGCCGTTTTTTATGTTCAATAATGCCTGTTTCTTTCTTTTTTTGCGGTTACATAGCCCGCTATGCGCCCTTTAAAAATAAATAAACATTCTATTCTTGCTCTATAAAAAACTTGGCGAT
>JAGCKB010000371.1 GCA_017647725.1 Bacteroidaceae bacterium | reverse complement strand
CCCCGCCGACCGCACAGTAAACCTTAGCGAGGGAGTATACAACTCATCAAGCATCGCAGCAGCAGCCGTTGCAGCCCACGAGTGCGGACACGCAGTGCAACACGCAACAGCATACGGCCCGCTTACAATGCGCTCGAAACTTGTTCCCGTTGTCTCATTTGCATCGAATTGGATGACCTGGATTCTACTCATAGGAATACTCACTGTACAGATGTTTCCTGCCATCCTACTGCTGGGAATAGCCCTCTTTGCAATGACAACACTATTCAGTTTCATCACACTCCCCGTAGAGATTGACGCAAGCCGTCGCGCCCTCGCCTGGTTAGAGAGGTCGCCGGTTGGAAACACCGTAAACCAAAGGGCAGCATCAAGCGCACTGCGCTCGGCAGCCTACACATATATTGTTGCCGCACTATCATCATTGGCAACACTAATCTATTATATAATGATTTATCTTGGACGCCGCGACTAAGCAGCATCCCCGACACAAACAAAAGTTTAAAAGAAAATGGCAGCAAAACCATCAATACCAAAGGGTACACGCGACTTCTCACCAATTGAGATGTCAAAGAGAAATTACATTTTTAATACCATTCGTGATGCATTCCACCTGTTCGGCTTTCAACAGATAGAGACACCCTCAATGGAGAACCTCTCGACTCTGATGGGTAAATATGGCGAAGAGGGCGACAAGCTACTCTTCAAGATACAAAATTCGGGTGATTACTTCAGCGCACTCAGCGACGAGGAACTTCTGAGCCGCAACGCAGCAAAATTAGCATCTAAATTCTGTGAGAAGGGACTAAGATACGACCTCACCGTCCCCTTTGCCCGTTACGTTGTAATGCACCGCGACGAGCTCACCTTCCCATTCAAGCGCTATCAGATACAACCCGTATGGCGCGCCGACCGTCCACAGAAGGGACGTTACCGTGAGTTCTACCAATGCGACGCCGACGTAATAGGCAACAACTCACTCATCAACGAGGTTGAGCTCATTCAGCTCATCGACCACGTATTTGGCAAATTAGGCATACGCGTAGCAGTAAAGCTCAACAACCGTAAGATTCTCGCCGGAATAGCCGAAGTCATTGGCGAGCCCGACAAGATTATAGACATTACCGTAGCCATCGATAAACTCGACAAGATTGGTCTCGACGGTGTTATTGCCGAACTCAAGCTGAAAGGTATTGGTGACGAGGCAGTAGAGAAGCTGCTTCCAATACTACAGGCACAGGGTAACAATAGCGAAAAACTCGGTACAATAGGCGAGGTGCTGGCAGGCAATGCCACAGGCGAGAAGGGTGTCGAGGAGACACGATTCATTCTCGACACAGTAGAGAAACTCGGCATCAACAGCAGCCTTGAGCTCGACCTCACCCTCGCACGCGGTCTCAACTACTACACAGGTGCCATACTCGAGGTAAAGGCTCTTGACGTAGCCATAGGCAGCATAAGCGGTGGCGGACGTTACGACAACCTCACAGGCGTGTTCGGAATGGAAGGAGTATCGGGTGTAGGAATATCATTCGGAGCCGACCGTATATACGATGTAATGAACCAGCTCGACCTCTACCCCAAGGATTCTATCCTTAACACACAGGTTATGTTCGTAAACTTTGGCGATAAAGAGGCACTCTACTCACTTGGCCTTGTAGCCCGTCTGCGTGCAGCAGATATCTCAGCCGAGCTCTATCCCAGCAGCGACAAAATGAAAAAGCAGATGGGATATGCCAACAACCATAATATTCCCTATGTTGCCATTATTGGCGAGACCGAAATGAGCAACGGCACCATTGCTGTGAAGAATATGGAGAGTGGCGAACAACAAATAATGAGTATTGACGAGCTTATCGCACTACTTAGAAAATAAAATTCCGGTTAATGGGTAATAATACAAATCAGGGTGAACCGTTGGTTCACCCTGATTTGTATATAAAAAACTCTATATTTGCTACTTAAGACTCATCTGTATAATCTCTATCAAGATAGGCTTCACACCACCGACGAAGCACTCAACCGCAATCACCATCAGTATAAGTCCCATCAGTCGCATCATTACATTATTACCCGTCTCGCCCATAAACTTTACAAGGCGCGTCGACAAGCGCAGTATAATATATGACAACAGGTAAACAATAGCAATAGTTAATATCAGTGTTGCTTTAAGCTCAAAAGTATCGGCATCGGACATAAGGATAATTCCATTGGCAATGGCACCCGGTCCGCAGAGCATCGGGATAGAGAGCGGAGTGATGGAAATATCATTTACATACGCCTTAATCTCATTATCCTTTAATTTAGCGTTACTGTAACGCGCCTGAATCATATCGTAACCAATCTTAAGAATGATAAAACCGGCTGCTATTCTAAATCCATTTGTAGATATTCCGAAAAACTTAAACAAGAACTGTCCAAAGAGAGTGAACGATATTAATATTACAAACGATACAATAGTTGCACGCTTAACAATATGCTGTCGTTGACTTTCGGTTAACCCATTGGTCATTGTTAAAAAGACAGGCATTGTACCTAACGGATTGGTCAATGTGAAAAAAGATGTAAAGCACAAAAGTGCATAAGGGATAATCTCTTCCATAATAAATAGATTTAATTTTTGGACAGTCTGTGTTCGCTGTTAACCATAAATTCTGCTAACGTGCGAACAATAGCCTGCACTCGCTGTAAAATAACAAAACACGTTTCGCGCAAATATAGTGAGAACTCTTGTAATAATGGCAGGACGGGGGCAAAAATTTGTAAGCAACCGCCATATAAAGTAATTTTGTATCGCCTCACCATATTCTCATTGACAAAAATCGTATCCGGAAGCATATACTGAAGCTATGCAAACACATAAGAACTTATCAGTCGAAGATTACTCCCGGATTCATCAAAGTGGGACTCCTCCACTCTATACCACGACGCTCAAGAGCAGCCCTTTTTGCACCCCAATAGGCAAAGCAAAATCCCATACCACGCGGTTCCTCTTTTAGCTCTTCATCAACCTCTTGCTCAACCTCGTAGATTACTTTTTCCCACTCGGGAGTTGCCTGCACAGGGTCACATTTTAACATTTGTCCAAAACCATTCCAGCACTCTATCGAATGGTCTCGCGTGGGTGAATCGGTAATCCACGCAAGCTTATATATCCAGCTATCGACAACCCTGAAATATTGCCTGTCAAAGTCTACATCCGACTGCTTGTTATAATAGTCAATCATATCGAAATCGATACATAAACGGTAGAACTCGCAAAAAGATTGAAAAAGTCGCGGAGTCTCGGTCTTAGCTATCAGGTCGTTTTTTAGCAGCAACGATATAATATGTGCTTTATAAACAGGCTTTATACTATCTGAGCGAAACGGTGCCACATCCTTTAGAATATGGATAAATTTTCGGGCAAGAGGGATATTCTTCCACAATTTTCCCTCCTCGATGTTTTTCATCATCTGCTCACTTAGTTCTGTTATTTCACTATCCTCCCAGCTATGAGTGCTATCGCTGTCACAACTGAAATAGAATATAAATCGCACCGTTTCCGAGATATATTTATTGGGTACACCAATCTCGGGTGTTCCCTGAACCTGCCACTCACGGTTCAGATTATATTGCTTCCCCATAAAAGTGAATACAATCTCATTTTCATCAACCGATATTATATTTAATTGTTGCTCATAAATATTATACTCGCCACCTGCTGCCAATTCATCACAGTCGATATATGTCCATTCTCGCGTACGGTTACCAACGCCCATATCCATTGTAACCCTTATTTTAATAATATTGAAATGGTATTTCATAGCTTCTAACATTGAACATCTGCAAATGTAATACATATCCACTCTTTTGCAACGCTTATCCTCTTTTTTTAGAGAAAAGATTTATGTCCCTCATTTTTTAGGGTGTAACATCAATCTTTGCGAACAAGAGCAACACTCGCTGCCAAGTATTAGCAAACATTTGAAAAGATGTGCCCCTATCAAAAAAAAAGAGAGGCAGCACGCTTTGTTCTGAAAAATATATATACATTTGTATAATTACACAGATTAAATTAATCTACATTATACTATGCAAAAGAGAATCATTGAGTGCGTACCCAACTTTTCCGAGGGTCGCAATGCCGAGACTATCAAGCAGATAACCGATAGCATCGAAGCTGTTAAGGGTGTAAAACTTTTGGATATCGACCCGGGCGAGGCTACCAACCGCACCGTTGTAACCTTTGTGGGAGAGCCACAGGCGGTAATGGACGCTGCCGTTGCATCTATCAAGCGAGCCACCGAGCTCATTGATATGCGCCAACACAAGGGAGCGCATCCGCGAATGGGTGCCTGCGACGTATGTCCGCTTATCCCCGTCTCGGGCATAACAATGGAGGAGTGTGCCGAGCTTGCACGTACCCTTGCCAAGAGAGTGGCCGAGGAGCTGAATGTTCCCACCTACTGCTACGAGGCTGCCGCCTTCAAACCCGAGCGCCGCAACCTTGCCGTATGCCGCGAGGGAGAGTATGAGGGACTGCCCGAGAAGATGGCCAACGTGGATAAACAACCCGATTTTGGAGCGCGCCCCTACGACGAAGGCATAGCACGTACAGGCGCCACCGCTGTTGGTGCACGCGATTTTCTTGTTGCAGTAAACTACAATCTGAATACAACATCCACCCGCCGAGCAAATGCCATTGCTTTTGACGTACGCGAAAAGGGTCGTCCCCGTCGCGAAGGCAACCCTATAGTAGGTAAAATAATCAAAGACGAGAATGGCGAGCCTGTAATGATTCCAGGCACACTGAAAGAGTGCAAAGCGATAGGCTGGTACATTCAGGAGTATGGCATTGCGCAGGTATCTATGAATATGACCAACCTATCGGTTACCCCATTGCACATAGCCTTTGACGAGGTGTGTCGCGCTGCCGACTCACGCGGTGTTCGTGTCACAGGAACCGAGATTGTGGGACTTGTACCCAAGAAAGCACTTGTCGACGCAGGACGCTATTTTCTGCATAAACAGCACCGCTCTACCGGCGTTCCCGAGAGAGAGCTTGTGCGCATTGCCATAGAGACAATGGGACTATCGAACCTTAAGGAGTTCAAGCCCGAAGAGAAGGTTGTAGAGTATATCCTTGAAGCCGAGGAGCAGAAGAATGTCAACAAACTCGTTGATATGACCTGCGCCGCCTTTGCCGAGGAGACAGCCAGTGAGTCGCCCGCACCCGGTGGAGGTTCAATCTCGGCATATATGGGTGCTCTTGGCGCGGCATTAGGCGCAATGGTTGCGAACCTTTCATCGCACAAGGCAGGTTGGGACGACCGTTGGGAGTTCTTCTCGCAGTGGGCCGAGAAAGGTGTCGCTGTAATGAACGAACTGCTTGCCCTTGTCGACGAAGATACAGCAGCCTTCAACAAGATTATGGATGTATTTGCAATGCCCAAAAACACCCCCGAGGAGAAAGCTGAGCGCTCACGCGCAATGCAGGTGGCAACACTCTATGCCACACATGTACCTCTTCTCACAATGCAGACTGCATACAAGGTCTTTGAAATTGTAAAGGCGATGGCAGTAGAGGGCAACCCCAACTCGGTATCCGATGCAGGAGTAGGTGCTCTTGCAGCGCGCTCGGCAGTGATGGGCGCCTGTCTTAATGTAAAGATAAACGCAGCAGGACTAAAAGACCGCGAGACAGCCGAAGCCCTTGTAAAAGAGGCCGAGGAGATACAGCAACTTGCACAAAAAGCCGAGCAGGAGATTTTGGCTATTGTCGAGGGTAAGATTAACGAATAACATAGGCAAAACAATAAAAACAAGATAAATACCATGACCGATTTTCAGAGAGATATATTGGCAGGCATCCCCGATATTCTGCCACCGAAGAGAGAGTATGACACAACCGCCAACCACGCTCCCAAGAGAAAGGATATTCTAAATGACAGCGAAAAGAAACTGGCGCTTGCAAATGCTCTGCGTTATTTCCCTGCGAAGCATCACGCCGAGCTTGCCCCCGAGTTTCTCGAGGAGCTAAAACAGTATGGTCGCATATATATGTACCGTCTGCGCCCCGAATACCCAATGTATGCCCGTCCCATTGAGGAGTATCCCGCACGCAGCAAGCAGGCAGCAGCCATAATGCTGATGATACAAAACAACCTCGACAAGGCTGTAGCACAGCATCCTCACGAGCTTATCACATACGGTGGCAACGGTGCGGTGTTCCAGAACTGGGCACAGTACCGCCTTGCAATGAAATATCTTGCCGAGATGACCGACGAGCAGACACTTGTAATGTACTCGGGACATCCCCTGGGATTGTTCCCCTCGCACAAGGATGCTCCACGTGTGATTGTAACAAATGGAATGGTAATTCCCAACCACTCGTCACAGGACGATTGGGAGCGTTTCAACGCAATGGGAGTGTCACAGTATGGACAGATGACCGCCGGTTCCTATATGTATATTGGCCCGCAGGGCATCGTTCACGGCACCACAATCACCGTGATGAACGCTGCCCGCAAGCGTATGAAGCCGGGGCAGAGCGACCTGCGAGGTATGCTCTTTGTAACAGCCGGCCTTGGTGGTATGTCGGGTGCACAGCCCAAAGCAGGTAATATCTCAGGTGTTGTAAGTGTCACAGCCGAGATTAACATTGCAGCAGCCGAGAAGCGATATAATCAGGGTTGGGTTGACGAGTTGCACACCTCACTCGACGAGCTTATCCCACGCATCCGCAAGGCTGTCGAAGCGAGAGAGGTTGTCTCATTCGCCTATGTAGGAAACGTAGTTGACCTTTGGGAGCGCCTTGCCGACGAGGAGATAAACGTCGACCTTGGTTCGGACCAGACCTCGCTGCATAACCCCTGGGCAGGAGGATACTATCCTGTTGGGTACAGCTACGAGGAGTCGAACCGTATGATGGCCGAGGAGCCAGAGCGCTTCCGCGAGTGCGTACAGGAATCGTTGCGCCGTCACGTAGCAGCTGTCAACCGCCTCACCGAGCGTGGTATGTACTTCTTCGATTATGGCAACGCATTCTTGCTTGAGTCGTCGCGCGCAGGTGCCGACATCCTAAAGAGCGACGGCACATTCCGCTACCCATCATACGTGCAGGACATTATGGGCCCGATGTTCTTTGACTATGGCTTTGGTCCCTTCCGCTGGGTGTGTACCTCGGGTAACGAAAAAGACCTTGAGACCACCGACCGCCTTGCTGCCGAGGTGCTTGAGCAGATGCTCGCCGAGGCACCCGAGGAGATTCGCGGACAGCTCGAAGACAACCTCCACTGGATACGTGAAGCCAAACAGAACCGTT
>JAGCKB010000003.1 GCA_017647725.1 Bacteroidaceae bacterium | reverse complement strand
GTGCTCATTACCTCGGTTGCGTGCGATTGCAAATCGCCCCTACACGCAATGAGCTTTAATAATTAATATAAAGTGTTTATTTCCTCGCGGACATTAGGGGCGATTTTTAATCGCCCGAATCATTGCTTTAACCGAAACAGCCTTTCATTGTTATTTTTCTCCTACTTTTCGTGCCGACGAAAAGTAGGCAAAAGGCCGCCACTAGCAGGTAGTCACCGTTAGTAGCAGCTAATTTACTGAATGTACTTTATCGGATGCTTACAAATTAAACGCTGTGGCGGGCGATTAGAAATCGCCCCTACAAGCAACCATTAACAGCAAAGCATAAAGAGGTTTACAACTATCACGTATTGTGCTAATTAAAAACTCATTGCGCGTAGGGGCGATTTTCAATCGCCCGAAACTTATAGTATCCTTTATTATTTCACCCACCCCATCTTACGTGCAAATTCCCATATCACCATCCCCGCAGTCACCGAGACATTGAGCGAGTGCTTTGTGCCGAATTGCGGAATCTCTATTGCACCATCCGAGGCATCAACGACACTCTGCTGCACACCCTTAACCTCATTACCGAGTATCACAGCATAGCGCTTACCCTCCTCGACAGAGAAGTTTTGCAGAGGGATGCTTGCCTCGACCTGTTCAATGGAATAAACCGAGTAACCCTCGCCACGCAAAGCCTCGACAGCCTCCATTGTATCGGCGAAATATTGCCACTCGACAACATCCTCGGCACCAAGAGCAGTCTTGTGAATCTCGGCCGAGGGAGGCGTTGCCGTTATTCCGCATAGCACCACCCTCTCGACACGAAAGGCATCGCTTGTACGAAACACAGAGCCTACATTATGCAGGCTCCGTATATTATCGAGTACCACCGTAAGAGGCAGCTTTTGCGACGCGGCAAACTCGTCGCGCCCTATTCGCCCCATCTCGGTTACAAGTTTCTTCTTCATAGAATTGAGGTTTTATGCAAATTTACTCCAATCGGTGAGTCGCATATCTCCACTGCGCTCGAATGTAGCGTGCATACCCAATGCTGCTGCCACATTATGGCTCACGTGTCCGCATTTCGAGATTTTCAGATAGTCCCACAGAAGCTGTTTGTAGTCGGGGTGAGCACATTTCTCGATGATGAGCTTTGCGCGCTCGTCGGGTCCCTTGCCACGCAGGTCGGCAACGCCATACTCGGTAGCAACGATATTCACATCGTGCTCGGTGTGGTCGGCGTGTGTAACGATGGGCACAATAGAGCTTATCTGACCGCCCTTCTGTGTCGAGGGACAGGTGAAGATTGAGATATAGGCATTTCGTGCAAAGTCGCCCGAGCCACCGATACCGTTCATAAGACGTGTTCCGCAAATATGTGACGAGTTTACACAGCCGTAGAGATCGACCTCAATAGCGGTGTTCATTGCTATAATACCCAAACGACGGATAATCTCGGGGTGGTTCGATATTTCGCTGGGACGCAGCACAAGCTTATCGCGGAAAAAGTCGAGATTGTCATATACGTGGTCGAGGCACTCGCGGCTGAGCGAGAGCGAGCAGGTACTTCCGGCCTTTACGCGACCAAGCTCCATAAGTTTTATCACAGAGTCCTGCAACACCTCGGAGTAGAGGTAGAGAGGAGGTATTCCGTTGCTATCCTCGAGTCCTTTAAGCACCGCATTTGCCACGTTACCGATACCGCTTTGTATAGGCAGTCCCTCGGCTGGAATTATACCGCGCTTCATATCGGAGAGGATAAAATCAACCACATTCTCACCAATCTTGCGGGTTACATCATCGAGCTCTTTGAACACCACAACCTCGTTGGGCATATTAACCTCGACAATACCCACCACTTTTTTAGGGTCAACCTGAACGTATGGCCTACCCACACGGTCATCGGCCTTGTAAATGGGTATCTCCTTGCGATAAGGCGGGTCGACGGGCTCGTAAACATCGTGCAGACCTATTGTGTGATGATAGGTATTACGCTCGATTATTATTCTATCGGCAAGGTTGGCAACAGTCTGTCCGATACCTCCTGCTGTTGTAAGATATACCTTTCCATCGTCGGTAATATCCACAGCCTCGAGTATTGCAACATTAACCTTGCCCATAAAGCCATAGCGCAAGTCCTGTGCCATTAGCGAGAGGTGCAGGTCGGTATATGTTATCTCCTTGGCATTAATAGCGTTACGCACAATGGAATTAGAGATAAACGGTGCGCGAAAGCGTATTGCCTGTGCGCGTGTAAGAGCGCCATCAATCGCATCGCCTGTAGAGGCACCCGAATAGAGGTCTATTTTAAAAGGTTTACCGGCAGCATGTGCCTCCTCGGCGCGACGCGCCACCTCGGGCAATACAGTCTTGGGGGTTCCCGAAAGAGTAAAGCCACTTATTCCCACTCCGTCACCATCGTTGATGTAGTTTGCAGCCTCTTGGGCTGTCATTATGCGATAAGCCATATTATTCGTGTTTTAAATGTTATCCTTTATTTACTGTAATAGATGTTTAAAGAGTTCGTCGAACTTCTCGCCACGCGACAAGCGGCCATTTACAACCGAGACAATCTCGATGCGTCCTTTCACGCACAGCATCTCGTCGGGGAGGCGATAGATATTCTGTAAACAGACGAGTTTTACCCCTTCGCGTTTCATATCTATATCCACAACAAACCTATCGTCGCCACGCAGCGGGCTTTTATATTCGAGTGTCGCCTTGGATACCATAAAATCGACCCCCTCGTTATGCAGTTTCGAGAAGCTGACACCCTCGGAGAGCATAAACTCGTGACGAGCGTGTTCGAGATAATGCTGGTAGTTGGCATTGTTTACAACTCCTTGAATATCGCACTCGTAGTCGCGCACCTTCATTTCGTGACGAAAAAGCACTTTTTCCATAATAGTATTATTTTGCTGCGAATATATAGTTTTTTTATAATATTTTCAAATTGGATGCACCATTGTTACAAAAATTAAATAATAATGGAGGTGTTAAAGCTGGCACTTTCTTGGCAAGCTGCACATAACCTTTCGAAACTTTGTTGTATATTCGCACAATATTTCTAAACAGTAGGATAAGTGGAGAACAAAAAACTTTTCATCGAGACATACGGCTGCCAGATGAATGTAGCCGACAGCGAGGTCATTGGCTCTATTCTGGGCATAGCCGGATACGAGAGTTGCGACGATATTAACGAAGCAGACCTTATACTGCTTAACACCTGCTCGATACGCGACAATGCCGAGCAAAAGATTTATGGTCGTCTCGACCAGCTGAATGCCCTGCGCCGAGGCAAAAACACCCTCATAGGCGTTGTAGGCTGTATGGCCGAGCGAGTAAAAGAGGAGCTTATAAAACAGTACAAAGTAAATATCGTAGCAGGCCCCGACAGCTACCTGTCGCTTCCCGAGTTGATAGCACAGGCCGAGCAGGGACACGCAGCAATGAACATCGAGCTGTCGACCACCGAGACCTATCGCGACGTAATCCCCCTGCGCATCTGCAGCAAGAATGTATCGGGATATATATCCATTATGCGCGGATGCAATAATTTCTGCCACTACTGCGTGGTACCCTACACACGAGGACGCGAACGCAGCCGCGATATTCAGAGCATTCTGAACGAGGCCGACGACCTTGTAGCAAAAGGATATAAGGAGATTATTCTTTTGGGACAGAACGTTAACTCATATAACTTTGTTGCCGAGAACGGTACAACAATAAACTTTCCCGAGCTATTGCGTCGTGTAGCACGTCGCGCCCCCAAGGCACGCATACGCTTCACCACCTCGCACCCCAAGGATATGAGCGACGAGACACTGCAAGTTATAGCCGAGGAGCCCAACGTATGCCGCCACATACATTTGCCCGTACAGAGTGGAAGCAGTCGTATGCTACAATCGATGAACCGCAAATACACACGCGAGTGGTATATCGACCGCATCGACGCAATACGCCGCATTGTCCCCGACTGCGGACTCTCGACCGATATTATCGCCGGCTTCTGCGGCGAGACCGAGGCCGACCACCAAGAGACCCTCTCGCTCATGCGTTACTGCGCCTATGATGCCGCCTTTATGTTCAAATACTCGGAGCGCCCCGGCACATTCGCCAGCCGTCACTTTGCCGATGACATCGATGAAAAAGAGAAGGTACGCCGATTGAACGAGATTATCGCCCTGCAACAGGAGCTATCGGCACAGCAGAACCGCAGTTGCATTGGCAAGGAGTACGAGGTGCTAATCGAGGGAATATCAAAGCGCTCTAACGAGCAGTTCTATGGTCGCACCGAGCAGAACCGCACAGCGGTATTCAACCGAGGCAATCACAAGATAGGCGACTTTGTAAAGATTAGAGTGGTTGACGCAACAGCAGCCACACTTCTATCGGAGCTTGTCGAGGAGTAAGAAGCGGTTTAAATGGGAATACACAGCCGTAACCTTCTAATACATTGAGTACTCCTTAAGTGCTATATACATATAAAAAATGGAGCCTTGTGGCTCCATTTTTTATATTACCCGACTAAAGTAGAATTATTTTCGACCCAATCTGTCATTCATACGCTCGGTGTAATTCTGTGCTGCATTCTTCTGTGGCATAATAATCCAAAGAATAATATACAATATTACGCCAAATCCTGCAAAAACAGCACATAGAAGCCAAATAATACGCACGAGCTTAGCCTCTAAGTTCAAATGCTCGGCAACACCGGCGCACACACCTGCCAATACTCTGTCATTAGAACGATACAATTTTCCCATATCCTTAAAACATTGTTTGAATTATATATAAAAAAATAGCCCCTGCTCTTTTCCGGGACTCGCGGTGCAAAATTACTCAAAAACAGCCAACTTTTTTGTTAATAATTGTAAAATATTGGATCCCGAGCCGAATAATTTTCAAAAAAGCTGTTTTTTACACTCAATTGTCGTATTTTTGTAGGCATTTTCGGCAGATTATGCCTTTTTAGAGGCCGTTTAATTTCACATAGCGAAACACACGACTTCCATTAAGAAATTTATTTTTTAGAAATTTGAACAGTTTCTTAACATCCAAAGACCCCTACAGTTGATGAACAAAATCATTCACAGCACCTGCCCCTTATGCGGCAGCAGCAATATCGAAAAGCAGTTCTCTTGCAAAGACCACTTTGCAACAGGCGAGCTATTCGATATATACAAATGTAACGAGTGCTCTTTTGCTTTCACACAAGGAGTCCCCGATGAAAAAGAGATTGGCCGCTACTACGAGTCGCCCACATATATATCGCACAGCGACACCAATAAAGGGGTCGTCAACAAGCTGTATCACATTGTACGAAGCATAATGCTGCGCCGCAAGGTGAACCTCATAAAGAGTCTCACAATGTTGCGCCGAGGCAGCATCCTTGACTATGGTGCAGGAATAGGATACTTTGCCAAGGCTATGCAAAAGGCAGGATGGGATGTCACTGCAATAGAAAAGAGCAGCCAGGCACGCGATTTTGCCAAGAAAAACCTGGGAGTAGAGATGCTCCCCGAGGAACAATTCCCGACAATTGAAGATTCCGTCTTTGACGTTGTTACAATGTGGCACGTGATGGAACACATACAACAGCTCGATAACTTTTGGGAGACACTGCATCGCATACTCGACGAAAATGGCATTGCAGTAATAGCCGTACCCAACAGCACCTCATACGATGCCGATTATTACCGCGAAAATTGGGCAGCCTATGACGTACCTCGCCACCTGTGGCACTTTGCACCCTCGACCATAATGAAATGGGGGCTGAAACACGGGTTTATCTTAGAGCGACAGTACACTATGCCGTTTGACGGATTCTATATTTCTATGCTCAGCGAGCAATATAAAGGAGCAAAGTGCGCAACGATACGCGGCATTTGGAACGGATTATTAGGATGGTTTGCCACATTCGACAAATGCAGCGCCTCAAGTTCAATAATATATGTATTTCGTAAAAAAAGATGAGCAAGAGAGGATTTAAGATACAGACACTGAGTGTCTACGTGAGCACCACACTCGTATTGGTGCTTCTTGGCACTATGGGATTGCTTCTTGTTGCAGCAAGAACGCTATCGAACCAGGTAAAAGAGGACCTTAACGTATCTGTTGTACTCGGTGACGAGATAAACGAGAAACAGATTCTCGACTACCACAAGAGACTGAGCAAACGCAGCTATGTAAAAAAAGCCGTCTATATATCAAAAGAGCAGGTACTCGAGGAGCAGCGCAAAGAGCTTGGCACCGACCCCGTAGAGTTCCTGGGATATAACCCCTACGAAGCATCCATAGAGCTATCGATGAAGAACGAGTTTGCAAACAACGAGAGTCTTGCCACTATAGAGAAAGAGCTTCGCAGCGACAAAGGCGTAAAGGATGTGATATACCATAAAGAGCTTATCGAAGCCATAAACAGCAACATACACAAGATTGGCGGTGCACTGCTTGTGCTGCTTGCACTGCTTGGAATAATATCGTGGTCGCTAATAGCCAATATGGTGCGTCTGACAATATACTCAAAGCGATTCCTGCTGCACACGATGAAACTCGTTGGTGCAACGTGGGGTTTCATACGTCGTCCCTTCCTTGTGCATAATATGTGGATAGGCCTGTTCTCGGGTATTATGGCAAACATTCTTTTGGCTGCAGCGCTCTATTTTCTATCGCAACGCGAACCGGCCATTATGACAGTGCTTCCACTTGAGTGGCTTGGTATTATTGCCGGTGGAATCGTGCTTTTTGGCATTGTGATAACAGTAATGTGTGCATTCTTCTCGGTGAACCGTTTTCTGCGTATGCGAGGCAACGACCTTTATTTCATTTAAGAATTTTATCATTTATATATATACAATGGACAAGAAAAAATTTGCATTCGACAAGAGCAACTATATTTTGTTGCTTGTAAGCGTGGCAGTCATCATTATCGGTTTTCTGCTGATGACAGGCCCCGGCTCAACCGAGACTCACTTCGAGCCGGACATCTTCAGCTTCCGCAGGATAGTAGTTGCACCCGCAGTGTGCTTTTCAGGCTTCATCCTCATCATCTATGCAATTATGCACAAAGGCAAAAAAGAGATAAACAAGTAGCACAAGATTATGGATACATTAGAGACAATAATCATAGCCATTGTAGAGGGACTCACCGAGTTTCTTCCCGTATCATCTACAGGACACATGATTATCACACAAAACCTGTTGGGAGTAGAGAGCACCGATTTTGTAAAGGCATTTACCTTTATAATACAGTTTGGTGCAATACTATCGGTGGTGGTACTTTATTGGAAGCGCTTCTTCAGGCTCAACCACACCCCCGCCCCCGAGGGAGCAACACCTTTGAAGCGTTTCCTGCACAAATACGACTTCTATTGGAAACTGCTGGTGGCATTCATCCCTGCTGCGGTATTGGGATTGCTGTTCAGCGATATGATTGACGCCATGTTGGAGAGCGTAATGGTAGTAGCAATTACACTTATCTTAGGTGGTATCTTTATGCTCTTCTGTGACAAGATTTTCAACAAGGGCAGCGAAAAGACCGAGCTTACCGAGAAGCGAGCATTCTGGATTGGTATGTTCCAATGTATATCAATGATACCCGGCGTGTCGCGCTCCATGGCAACCATCGTAGGTGGTATGGCACAGAAACTCACACGCAAGGCAGCTGCCGAGTTCTCATTTTTCCTTGCCGTCCCCACAATGTTTGCAGCCACCTGTTTCAAACTGCTTAAGATATTTCTTGAGCCCGACGGAATGCAGATTCTAAGAGACAACCTGGGCACACTCATCATTGGCAACGTCGTTGCATTTATTGTAGCCCTGCTCGCGATAAAGTTCTTCATAAGCTTTGTTACCAAATATGGTTTCAAGGCCTTTGGATGGTACAGAATAATCGTCGGTGCAATCATACTCGTAATGCTTGCAACAGGACATAACCTAACTATTGCATAATGGACTTTTTAGCCGGAGAGATATTACCCCTTTACAAGCCCTATGGCTGGACATCGTTCCAGATTGTGAGCAAGGTGCGCTACCACCTCTCGCGTCACCACAAGGTGAAGCGTTTCAAGGTGGGACACGCAGGCACACTCGACCCTCTTGCAACAGGTGTACTGCTGCTGTGCACAGGCAAAGCCACCAAGCGCATAGAGGAGCTTCAGAGCCACACCAAGGAGTATGTAGCCGACCTTATGCTGGGTGCCACCACCCCATCATTCGACATGGAGCATCCCGTTGACGCCACATACCCCTATGAGCACATCACACCCGAGCTTGTAAAAGAGACACTGCCCCGCTTCATAGGAGATATTGCACAGCGCCCGCCACTCTTCTCGGCCTGTAAGGTTGATGGCACACGCGCCTATAAGCTGGCACGCGACGGCAGTGATATGGAGCTTGCTCCCAAACAGATACGCATAGACGAAATTGAGCTTATAGCCTGCGAGCTGCCCAAAATAACAATACGAGTGGTATGCGGCAAAGGCACCTACATACGTTCGTTGGCACGCGACCTGGGCGAAGCACTCGGCAGCGGCGCCTACCTCACCCGCTTGGAGCGCACCCGCATTGGCGACGTGCGCATAGAGCAATGTATTAACCCCGAAGATTTTCAAACTTGGCTCGAGGAAGCCACAAAAAACAATATATAATTATGATGGATTCGACGTTTTATACCAATTTTCATCAGATGAAACTTTCACAGTTCAAGTACAGAATCCCCGACGACCGCATAGCACTCTATCCGGCCGCCTGCCGCGACGAGGCCCGTCTTATGGTGCTTCATCGCAAGACCGGCGAGATTGAGCATCGTATCTTCAAGGAGGTAGTAGATTACTTCGATGAAAAGGACGTTTTTGTACTTAACGACAGTAAAGTATTCCCTGCCCGTCTCTATGGCAACAAGGAGAAGACAAATGCCAAGATAGAGGTATTTCTTCTGCGTGAGCTCAACGAGGAGTTCCGTCTTTGGGATGTTCTTGTCGACCCTGCCCGCAAGATACGTATAGGCAACAAGCTCTACTTTGGCGAGGACAACTCAATGGTAGCCGAGGTTATCGACAACACCACATCACGTGGCCGCACACTGCGTTTCCTCTACGACGGCCCCCACGACGAGTTCAAGAAAGCCCTTTACGCACTTGGCGTAGCCCCCCTGCCCGATGACTTCAAGCGTCTGCGCAAAGAGGAGCCCGAGGATTTGGAGAACTTTCAGACCTACTTTGCCAAGAAAGAGGGTTCGGTGACAGCATCGTTTGCAGGCCTTCACTTCACTCGCGAGCTTATGAAGAGAATGGAGATTAAAGGCATAGACACCGCATACGTGACAATGCACACCGGCCTTGGCTGTTTCCGCGAGATTGATGTAGAAGACCTCACCAAGCACAAGATGGACTCGGACCTCATAAGCGTTGACACCGAGGCAGTGAATATCATCAACAAAGCAAAGCTCGAAGGACGTCGCATCTGCGCCGTAGGAACATCGGTACAGCGTGTACTCGAGACAGCCACCCTCACCAACGGAATGTTAAAGGAGTTTGACGGATGGACAAGCAAATTCATCTTCCCCGACTATCAGTTCCAGGTAGCCAACGCTATGATAGCCAACTTCTATATGCCCTATAGCACAATGCTTATGCTCACAGCGGCATTCGGAGGTTACGAGTACGTAATGAACGCCTATAATGTAGCGCTAAAAGAGGACTATCGCTTTGGTCTCTATGGCGACGCAATGCTCATTATCGACTGATGAACAAAGAAGATACCATCTATTTGGGCCTCGGTACAAACCAAGGCAACAAAGAGGAGAATATAAGAGGTGCGATAGAAGAACTATCGCACCTCTTGGGTACTCCCACCGCCGTAGCCACAATAATAGAGACCGAGCCGTGGGGTTTTCAGTCGGATAACAGTTTTCTAAATACGGTAGTGGCATTTAAGAGCACACTTGCTCCCGAAGAGATATTAAAAGCCACACAAGAGATAGAGCGTCGGCTGGGACGCACAAAAAAGAGTATCGACGGCTGTTACAGCGACCGCCCGATAGATATCGACATACTACTCTATGGCAGCAGAGTAATAGAGAGCCCGCAGCTCACAATCCCCCACCCACTGCTGCACAAACGCCTGTTTGTACTACAACCACTTGCCCAGATTGCCCCGGGGCTCATACACCCCATATTAGGGAAAAGCATTGCCCGGTTACTGAAAGAATTTTAAGAGAACATGAAAAACATCCCAATATTTGCACTCTTGCTTCTTGCATTTACATTATTCGCGTGCAACAAACATACAGGAACAGAGGCACTGCTTTCAAAGGCAGAACTACAGATGGACGAGCACCCCGATAGTGCCCTTATCCTGCTACAGGAATTAGACACCAAGCAGCTAACAAGTGCCGATGAAAAGGCGCTTTATGCCTTATTGTATAGCCAAGCACTATACAAGAACTATATCGACGTCACCGATGACTCACTTATAAATATAGCCGTACGGCACTACGATAACAAAGATGATGTCAGACATAAATTC
The DNA here is from genome assembly GCA_017647725.1 of Bacteroidaceae bacterium. Taxonomy (GTDB): domain Bacteria; phylum Bacteroidota; class Bacteroidia; order Bacteroidales; family Bacteroidaceae; genus HGM04593. The sequence continues at coordinate 2,787 of JAGCKB010000003.1, read as the reverse complement.
CTCGCCCATTACTATAAAGGCTGTGTACATTACAATGCCAAAGATTACACCAAGGCAATACTTTCATTCTCAAAAGCAGAACTTCTACTGGAAGATTTGCACGACGACTATTACTCAGGCCTACTTTTCCAGAATCTGGGATACCTCTACTTTAGATACTACGACTATCCTAAAAGTTTAAGCTACCACAAGCAAGCTATTGATTGCTATACAAAATCAAACAAGCAAACACATAGGTTATACGAATTATTAAAACTTGCAAATATCTATTGGAACCTAAAAGACTGGGATAATGCCTACGATATTCTGCAAAAAATACTATGCGAAGCTAAAGAAATAAAACATGAGGACATAATAAATGAGTGCATTGGAGATTTATTAATGTTATACATTGATAAAGGAATGTACAAAGAGGCAATGACCCTTTACCAAGAGTATCACGATAACGACTCTTTTATTACACCGGAAACAACCGCCCGTTTCATAACGGACCTTGCATTGCTGCACGCACACTACCAAGATTTCGAGAGGTCAGAGTATTATATGCAAAAAGCACGAAAAAATGCCAAAACAGCAAACGACTCCATCAGTATTTATTTCACCTCTTCCCGAATATTAAGAATAAAGAATGAATATAAGGAGGCATATATTGAATTAACAAAAAGTGTAGATATACAAAATAATAAATTAAGAAAGGTACTTCAACAACCGATAATCACAGTACAACGCAACTTATTAAAAAAAGAATTAGAGCTGGAACAATATAAACTACGTGAAGAAAAAACCAAAAAGTATATAATTACAATACTCATTTCTACTATTTTTATCATCCTAACATACCTGATAATAAACAGGATGAGTAGGTACTACAAAAGGACATTAGAAGAAAAACTTATTGCACAAGAAAAAATAAACGAGGCAGAAATTAACAGACTGCACGCCGAAGCGATAAAACGCGAAGAGAACATACGACAATTCATCAAGACTGTTGAAGAAGAGGCAAAAAATAAAGAATCAAATTTAAAGATTCGATTAGAACAACTTAAAGATGAACTCGATTATAGTAGAATATACTTAGAAAACAACCGTAAGTACCTCAAGGAAGCACAGGAACGCGAAAAAGAGCTACACAGTATTATTACCAACTTGTTAAAGGAGAAAGAAAGATTCAAAGACACTATCACAAAACTTAAAGAAGAAAGGGAAAAAATATTGTCGCAAATAGATGTTTACAAGAACGAATGCCAAAAACTTATAGAGAATATTGATATTATAACAGAACAGAAAGACGAACAAATAAAATACTATTTCAGACTGACAGAAGAGCTTGTAACCTTAAGCCTTCAAGAATACAAAAGCGAAGAATACAAACAAAAAAGTATTTTGAAATGGGCACATGAGACTATTGCGAACCTGCATAGCCGCAACAATTCTTATATCAGGTTAGAAAAAACCGTAAACAAGTTTAACAACGGTATTATACAACATTTAAGAGACATAGAATGCTTTCCCGACGAGAGCTACTACCGTTTGTTATGTTATCAGCTTGCCGGTTTCTCTATAAATGCTACAGCTATGCTTATGGGTGAAACAAGCAATGCCATATACAAAAGAAGAGGGAAAATACGTGATATCATAAGAAACAACCAAGAGATTAACGGAACGATACACATTTAAAGACAGCCTTGCAACTCATTGATTATCAATACGTAAGTCCACAAGCAACGAAGAAAAAGAGCTCAAAAACACTTAAAGTGTTATAAATCAATCTATTACAATCCACATTCCAGCCTTGGCTAAATATTCGTTTTAGCCAAGGCTGGAATGTGTTGATTTTCTTCGACTTACAAATCCACAAGGCTAAATAATTTTAAAGCATAAAATTGCTTGACGCAGACTTATTCCATAATTTTGCATAGTGAATTTTTAATAATTAGAATTATGTATATGAAATGCAGAGTTATTATTTCTTTTGTGATGCTTTTGTTTACCAATAACATTTATTGCGAAACTATTAACAGCACACAGTATGATACAGATGAGATTATAGAAATCAAACTACAAGATGAAGAGAAAAATAACAATGAGAATAAGGGACGTTCACTCTATCCCACACCTATATCATGTTACTATAGTAATGGATATATATTCATAAACAGCATAGAAGCATTGGAAAGCATAGAGGTAAGAATTATAAACCTACAGACCAATGAAACAATATACGAAAATGAAGATAAATTATCGGTTAAAATAAAAGTATCCGAGAGTCAAGGTAACTATTTTATAAGAATCACATGCAATGATAATAAGAGCTATATCGGTTTTTACACATTATAGACTTAGTATGTTATAGTGACAATCAAAATCACAAAAAATTAGATAGAAAATAGTGAGAATATTATTATCTACTAATAACTTTCCAAGAACGACAAATAACACTTTAGCTTTTATGTGATAATAAAACAAATTAAAAGTATCTATATTATGAAAACTATGAATTATTTTAAAATTGCATGCTTAGTATGCATGGCATTCATTCTGTCTTGTTCTTCTGAACTTGACGAAGTTGTAACTTCATCAAAAGATGAAAATAAGGATATAAAAAGGTACTAGTATCGTACATAAGAAGAGGCCTTGAAAATTGCAGAAGAATCAATAGCGTTATTAGATGAAGCGAACAATACACGTTCACTAAGCGGACGCAGAATAAAAGATTCTCAATATATTCTTAATAATACAGCAACACGTACTGTTAATGACATTGACACACTTATGTATATATTCAAT
>JAGCKB010000370.1 GCA_017647725.1 Bacteroidaceae bacterium | reverse complement strand
TCTGTGCGGCAGTCGAGGCGCATAGCGTAAAAACAGATAATATTGTAATGAGAAATCTGCGTAACATACTCCTAAAGTGAAAAATCGGGGCAAAACTAACCAATATTTGCTGAAAAAAACGGTAATAAACTATTTTTCTTCACATTTTTTGTAACTTAGCAGCCGACAATCATTTTCTCGCAAAAATCAAGCACTGCGAACTATGGTAAAAAGATTCGATTTTTTGGTTATCGGTTCCGGAATAGCCGGAATGAGTTTTGCGCTAAAAGTAGCGCATAAAGGTAGCGTCGCCGTAATTTGTAAGACAACGCTCGAGGATGCAAACACCTATTTTGCACAGGGTGGTGTAGCGTCGGTAACAAACCTTTTGGTCGATAATTTCGACAAGCACATCGAGGATACGATGATTGCCGGCGACCACATAAGCGACCGTGCGGCGGTAGAAAAAGTCGTGCGCGAGGCACCTTCTCAGATACGGCAGCTGATAGAGTGGGGTGTTGAGTTCGATAAGCAGGCCAATGGAGAATTCGACCTTCATCGCGAGGGCGGTCACTCCGAGTTCCGCATCCTGCATCACGCCGACAATACAGGTGCCGAAATTCAAGAGTCGCTTATTCGCGCACTGCGCAACCATCCCAATATTACAATTTTTGACAATCACTTTGCTATTGAGATACTCACACAGCACCATCTGGGTATTACCGTAACCCGTCAGACGCCCGATATTGAGTGCTACGGAGCCTATGTGCTCGATATTGCCACCAATGAGGTACATACATTCCTCAGCAAGGTAACGCTTATGGCAACAGGAGGATGTGGTGCTGTGTATAAGACTACTACCAATCCGCTTGTGGCAACAGGTGACGGTATTGCAATGGTTTATAGAGCCAAGGGCACAGTAAAAGATATGGAGTTTGTGCAGTTTCATCCAACGGCATTATACAACCCGGGCGACCGCCCATCGTTCCTCATAACCGAGGCGATGCGTGGTTATGGTGGTGTCCTGCGTACACGCGACGGCAAAGAGTTTATGCACAAATACGATGAGCGTCTCTCGCTTGCACCACGTGATATTGTGGCGCGTGCCATAGATAACGAAATGAAACTGCGAGGCGATGACCACGTCTATCTTGACGTAACGCATAAAGATCCCGAGGAGACTAAGCGTCACTTTCCGAATATCTACGAAAAGTGCCTCTCGTTGGGTATAGATATTACTAAGGATTATATCCCTGTGGCACCTGCCGCTCACTATCTGTGCGGAGGTATAAAGGTCGACCTTGATGCTCGTTCAAGTATCCACAGATTGTATGCCGTAGGCGAGTGCTCTTGCACAGGACTTCACGGTGGTAACCGCCTCGCAAGCAATTCGCTCATAGAGGCTGTTGTGTATGCCGACGCGGCTGCCAAACACTCGTTAGGGGCGTTCCAGGAGTACTCTTTCAACGAGGCAATCCCTCAATGGAACGACGAGGGAACAACGATGAACGAGGAGATGGTGCTTATCTCGCAAGATGCCAAGGAGGTGGGACAGATAATGAGTACCTATGTAGGTATTGTGCGCACCGACCTGCGCCTGAAGCGTGCGTGGAATCGTCTCGACCTCTTGTACGAAGAAACCGAAGAGCTCTTTAAGCAGAGCGTGATAAGTCGTGAACTGTGTGAGCTTCGCAATATTATAAATGTGGGCTATCTTATTATGCGACAGGCTATTGAACGTAAAGAGAGCAGGGGCTTGCACTATAATGTCGACCATCTAAAAAAAGATGGCGAGAAATAGTCGGTTACGCTGTTCAAACCTCAAATTCACTTACTACAAGAGGGTGTTCCAAAAGTAAAATGGTACATCCTCTTTTTTGTTAAGGTTGAATAAAAACTGCTCTTTTGCTGGCAAGTTTTTTACAGTTGTTCTATTGCATTAATTTTCTTTATTCTTTTGTTCTAACAACAGTATTTACGCTCTGTGAAAAACTTTCCGAAAATCTTCTTTTCATCGGGGAAATAGCGGGCTTTTTATAGTGTGAAATCGGCGAAAAATCAGTATCTTTGCTGAAAATTTGAAGGGCGGTGCTTGGTTTAAATACAATCGCCTGATATTCAACTGTATAAACAAATCAATTAAAATATAATAACTATGTCAACTAAAAGAATTAAATCGGCATTGGTTTCCGTATTCCATAAAGACGGATTGGACGAGATTATCAGACTGCTTCACGCCGAGGGCGTACAACTTATCTCTACAGGTGGAACACAGCAGTTCATTGAGTCGCTTAACATTCCTTGCACAGCGGTTGAGAGCCTTACAGGTTATCCCTCTATTCTCGGTGGTCGTGTAAAGACTCTGCATCCTAAGGGGTGTGGGGGAATTTTGGGACGTCGCGAGCGTGAGAAAGACCAGCAGCAGATGAACGAGTATGAGATTCCCGAGATTGACCTTGTTATTGTAGACCTCTATCCCTTTGAGCAGACTGTTGCTTCCGGTGCACCCGAGGCTGACATTATCGAGAAGATTGATATAGGCGGTATCTCGCTTATCCGTGCGGCTGCAAAGAATTTCAATGACGTTGTAATTGTTGCAAGCAAGGGACAGTATCAGCCTCTGCTCGATATTCTTAAGAACAGTGGTGCCGAGACTACTCTCGAGGAGCGTCGTTTCTTTGCACGAGAGGCATTTGCAGTGTCGTCATCTTACGACTCGGCAATCTTCAACTACTTCGCAGGTGAGGAGCAGAGTGCATTCCGCTATGCTAAGGATTGTCCTATGAGTCTGCGCTATGGCGAGAATCCTCATCAGAAGGGTGCTTTCTTTGGCGACTTTAATAAGATTTTCAATCAGATTCACGGTAAGGAGATTTCTTACAACAACCTGCTCGATATTCACGCGGCAGTGGAGCTTATCCACGACTTTGCGGGCGAGACAACATTTGCAATCCTCAAGCACAACAATGCTTGCGGTCTTGCATCACGTCCTACAATCCTCGAGGCTTGGCAGGCTGCTCTTGCCGGCGACCCCGTATCGGCATTTGGTGGTGTACTCATCGCAAATGCTGTTATCGACAAGGCTACAGCCGAGGCTATCAATGAGATTTTCTTCGAGGTAATCATTGCACCCGACTACGATATGGATGCTCTTGAGGTTCTTACACAGAAGAAGAACCGCATCATCCTTGTGCACAAGACAACCGATATGCCCGCGCAGACATTCCGCAGCGTGCTGAACGGTGTACTCGTGCAGGAGCGCGATGCAAAGGTTGAGACACCCGAGGATCTTAAGACTGTGTCAAAGGCCGAGCCTACAGCCGAGGAGGTAGAGGATATGCTCTTTGCTAATAAAATTGTTAAGCACAGCAAGAGCAACGCTATCGTTCTTGCCAAGGGCAAGCAGCTTATCGCAAGCGGTGTAGGACAGACATCACGCGTTGATTCTCTGCGTCACGCTATCGAGAAGGCCGGTTCATTCGGATTCTCGCTCCAGGGCGCTGTAATGGCGAGTGATGCTTTCTTCCCCTTCCCCGACTGTGTGCAGATTGCTCACGAGGCAGGCGTTACAGCAGTAATTCATCCGGGTGGCTCTATAAGAGACAAGGAATCGGTAGATTACTGTGATGCAAACGGCGTGTCTATGGTTACAACCGGATTCCGCCACTTTAAGCACTAATAAGGCTGGGGTGGCCTGCGACAGGCAGCCCCAATCTTTTCGTTAAACAGTAAAAAGAGATTTTAAGAAACTAATGGGTATTTTTTCATTCACACAAGATGTTGCCATTGACCTTGGCACCGCCAATACCATTATCACCTACAATGGAAAGATTGTAGTTGACGAGCCTTCGGTGGTCGCCCTTGACAACAGCACAAAAAAGATGATTGCCGTTGGTGAGCGTGCCAAGCAGATGCACGAAAAGACCAACCCCAATATACAGACCATTCGTCCTTTGCGCGACGGTGTGATTGCCGACTTTAATGCCTGCGAACAGATGATGCGCGGACTCATTGAGAAGGTTAATATGGGCAGTAAGCTCTTCAACCCATCTCTGAGAATGGTTATCGGCGTTCCCTATGGCTCTACCGAGGTTGAGCTTCGTGCCGTTCGCGACTCGGCTGAGCACGCAGGTGGACGTGACGTCTACCTCATCTATGAGCCTATGGCATCGGCACTTGGTATCGGACTCGATGTTACAGCGCCCGAGGGTAATATGGTGGTTGATATCGGTGGTGGTTCTACCGAGATTGCCGTAATCTCACTTGGCGGTATTGTTTCGAACGGTTCGTTGCGCATTGCCGGTGACGATTTCACAGCCGATATTCAGGAGTATATGGGTCGTCAGCACAACGTGCGCGTCAGCGAGCGTATGGCCGAGCGTATCAAGATTCACGTAGGTTCGGCGCTAACCGACCTGGGCGACGATGCACCGCAGGATTATATCGTACACGGTCCCAACAAGATAACAGCAATGCCTCTTGAGGTTCCCGTATGCTACCAGGAGATTGCTCACTGTATCGACAAGTCAATCATAAAGATTGAGAATGCCATCATAAATGCTCTCGAGGCAACACCTCCCGAACTTTATGCCGACATTGTTCACAATGGTATTTTCCTTGCCGGTGGTGGCGCTCTTCTGCGCGGACTCGACAAGCGTCTGTCGGATAAGATAAACATCCCCTTCCACATTGCCGAGAATCCTCTCTATTGCGTGGCAAAGGGTACAGCGTTGGCACTAAACAACCTTAACTATCCTTTCTTGATGCGATAAAAGTCAAACTCTATAAGAAGTGCAGACAATACTGAATTTTTTAGTAAAGCATAATCACTGGTTCCTTCTGCTATTGCTCGAAGGAATCAGTTTTATGCTTATTGTGCACTTCAATAATTATCAGAGGGCAACTTTTTTCACTGCTACAAATAGCACTGTCGGTGAGATATACAGTGCAATATCGGATATTGACAGCTACTTTGGGCTGCGTAACGAGAACGAGCAGCTTAAAGAGTATAATGCCAAATTGTTGAGCGAGATAACCGAGCTTAAGAGTGAGATTATGGAACTCAGCAGCCACGAGGCACTTCTAACCGATACTATGGTACGCGGCTTTGGGTCGGGATATACATTCTACACTGCCAATGTGGTAAATAACCAATTGAATTCTATAAACAATTTCATCGTGCTCGATAAAGGAACCGAGGATGGAATAACTCAGGAGATGGGTGTTTTCAGCAGCAAAGGAGTAGTGGGAATAATATACCTTGCATCGAAAAACTACTCTTTGGTGTTGCCTCTGCTCAATAGCAAGAGCAGTACAAGCTGTCGTATCGTGGGTGACGAGGGTGCAAGCGTTCCTCTGTTGCAATGGGACGGCGGTGACATACGTTACTCATATCTTGTCGACCTTCCCCGCTATACAAAATTCGACAAAGGCGATACCGTGGTGACAAGCGGACACTCCGAGATATTCCCCGGTGGAATAACTGTCGGCACAATAGAGGATGTCGAGAACTCGGTCGATGGAATGTTTTATCGTGCTAAGGTAAAGCTATCTACAAATTTTGCCAGCTTAGAGTCGGTCTTTGTTGTTGGCAACAAGGGGCAAGCCGAACTTAAAGAGTTAATGAATAAAATTTCCGAGTAATGACAAGAGTATATCTTATACGACTGCGCAATTTTCTCCTGACAACGCTTACTCAGGTGCTTATATTCAGCCAAATTCATCTGTTTGGCTATGCAACAGCGTATATTTATATAATCTTCCTTCTTAAACTGCCGCGCCACACTACGCGCAACGAGCTTATGCTGTGGGCCTTTACTATGGGACTTATTGTAGATATATTCGGCAATACACCGGGAGTAAACAGCGCAGCGGCTACGCTTATGGCATTTACTCGAGGATATATACTCGAGAGCTTTGTTCAGAAAGGCACTTCCGATGACTTTGTCCCCTCGGCAGCGACAATGAGTTGGAGTAAGTATATCGTTTACTCGTTAACCTCGTTGCTGTTCTTCTGTATTATTCTTTTCCTTTTGGAGCTATTTACAATAAACTATCCTCTCACACTGCTTATGGGTGTGGGTGGAAGTACTCTTCTTACGCTGCTCTTTATCATTGCAACAGAACTTTTCAACCGCAAGTAGCCTGCTATGAGGAATTTCGACAACGAAAAGCGTAAATATGTATTGGGCGCAGTGGTTGTAGGTGTGCTGTTGGTATATGTTGCACAGCTATTTAATCTGCAAATACTCAGCGACGAGTATAAAGACAAGGCCGATAGCAATGCTTTCTATAAAAAGACACTCTATCCGGCACGAGGCCTTATGTACGACCGTAAGGGACGATTACTCGTATACAATCAGCCTGCCTACGATATTACATTCATTCCTCGTGAAATTCGCAAGGTCGATACTCTTGACCTATGCAATACATTGGGTATTACCGTTGACGATTTTAACGACCGAATGAAGCGACTGCGTCGCAGCCGAGGTTATTCGAGTTACACCGAGCAGGTGTTTATGAGCCGTCTCTCGGCCGAGGAGTTTGCGAAGTTTCAGGAGAAGATGTACCGTTTCCCTGGCTTCTATGTGCAGAAACGCTCTATTCGCCAGTATGCATACGGAGCAGCAGGAGCGCTCTTCGGTGATATCGGCGAGGTCTCGCAAAAAAAGATTGACAGCGACCCTTATTACTTTCGTGGCGACTACATAGGCACGCAGGGACTCGAAGCGTCGTATGAGACTGTGTTGCGCGGTAAAAAGGGCACCGAGATGCTTCTGCGCGATGCATACGGTCGTATACAGGGTAATTATCTTAATGGAGCGCACGACACAATGCCCACTGCGGGAAAAGACCTTACATTAGGTCTTGATATTGAGCTTCAGGCATTGGGCGAGGAGCTTATGAAAGATAAGATAGGCAGTATTGTAGCCATAGAACCCTCGACTGGCGAGATTCTTTGTATTGTATCGGCGCCCACTTATGACCCTCGTCTGCTCGTCGGCCGTCAGCGAGGCGAGAATCATAAAAAACTCTCACAGGACAAACGTAAACCGCTTATGAACCGTGCGGTGATGGGAACCTATCCACCCGGTTCTACATTCAAGACCTCGCAGGCACTTACATTCTTGCAAGAGGGTATAATAACACCCGAGACAAGCTTCCCCTGTTCGGGAGGTTTCCGATTCAATAAGTTTAAACTCGGTTGCCACGCACACTACTCTCCAATACCGCTTGCTCCTGCCATCGCTACATCCTGCAATGCTTACTTTTGTTGGGGATTGGTGCGAATGTTTTCGTCGGAAAAATATAGCGGAAGTGCCGAGGCTATGAATCGTTGGCGCGACTATATGGTGTCAATGGGATTCGGTTATCGCTTAGGCGTCGACCTGCCCGGTGAGGCGCGAGGAATGATACCTAATGCCGATTACTATACCAAACACTACGGGAAATATTGGAACGCAGTGACAGTGATAAGTATCTCGATAGGGCAGGGAGAGGTGACGCTTACCCCGCTGCAGATAGCCAATCTATGTGCAACAATAGCCAATAGAGGAACATATATCGCACCACATCTTGTGAGTAGTATAAAAGGAGATACAATAGCCTCTAAATATAAGGAGCCGCGTTCGACAATGGCCGAGCGTAAGGCATACGAAAATATCGTAGAGGGTATGCGTCAGGCGGTTCTTAATGGCACCTGCCGAGGAGCAAATATCCCCGGTATCGAGGTGTGTGGCAAGACCGGAACAGCACAGAATCGTGGTAAAGACCACTCGGCGTTCATAGGCTTTGCGCCAAAAGATGACCCGAAGATTGCTATTGCTGTGTATGTCGAGAATGGAGGATTCGGTGCCGAATTTGGAGTGCCCATAGGCGCACTGCTTATGGAGAAATATCTTAACGACACACTGCGCGAAGAGAGCAAGGCTAAGGCCGAGTATATCAAGAATAGAGTAATTTACTATGGAGAGGGAGAGAGGTAATATATTGCGGCAGATAGACTGGTTCACCGTAGGAATTTATCTGGCGCTTGCCATAATGGGCTGGTTTGCAATCTGCGGTGCCAGCTATAGCTATATCGAGACCGATATTCTTGAGTTTCTAAGCCCATCGGAGCGCACAGGTAAGCAGGCGATGTGGATGGGTGTCTCTATGTTCGTAGGACTATTTCTGCTCTGTATCGACAAACGCATCTACAAAGACTGGTCGTTTATCATATATATCTTTTTTATATTGTTGGGAGTACTTACAATATTCATTGCAAAGGATATTAAGGGCTCACGCTCCTGGATTTCTATCGGCAGTTTCAGTCTGCAACCTGCCGAGTTTATGAAATTTGCCACCACATTGGCATTGGCAAGCTTCATCAGCAAGCGCGGATACAATATAAACGACAAGATGGACTTTGTAAAGAGTGTAGCAATATTCCTTCTGCCGATGCTTGTAATTGTGTCGCAGCGCGAGACGGGTAGTGCTCTTGTCTATCTGGCATTCTTCCTTGTGCTTTATCGAGAGGGTATGACAGGGCTTCTTCTGCTCACCGCTGTAAGTGCCGTTGTCTATTTTGTGGTTGGAATAAGATTCGGCGAGGAGAATGTTGATGGATTAGATGTGTCGGTGGGGCATTATGCGGTACTTCTGCTGATACAGATTTTTTCTCTTGCGTTGCTCAAATTCAGCTGCCGTCACGACAAGACCTTCTTGGTACTACTTGCGGTGAACGTTGCGGGTACGCTCGTTGCCTATTGGATAGCGGTGTATATAATTGCATTCAATATTATAATCGTACAATATTTGCTCATTATATTCAGCATACTCTATCTGCTGGTTCGTATGAAATTGGCAAAGGAAAAGAGTAATATATGGGTGGTACTTTTTATGTGCGGCTCAATAGCTTTCTACGCAT
>JAGCKB010000369.1 GCA_017647725.1 Bacteroidaceae bacterium | reverse complement strand
TCACTGTCACTCTCTCGACCTTTGATTTTATCTGCTAACACATCTTGTATCTCGCCATACTGCTTGAACTTATCGAAATATTTAAAACCACAAACGTGGGCTGTATCATCGGCAAAAACCTTGTCGAAGAAGAGGTCGCAATTCTGGAAACCACGAGTGTGTACGGGGATGACCAAACAACCTTCCCTGTAAATGCTGTCATCTTCGCAGATTAACCCCGATGCCTCGGTGATGCAACTAATTATAATATCTGATTGTGCTATAAGTTCTTTCGCATCATTGCATATTGTGAACGATACATTACTATACTCCTTAAAGCGCTCTATAAATAGTTCGGCCTGGTTCTTGTATCGTAGCAGTAGGACATCGTGCATTATATCGGGCTCCGATTCCAAAAGACACAGCATTGTTGCGCGAGCCGTATTTCCTAATCCTAAGAAAGCATATTTTTTTGTATCACTCTTTCTCAGTGTCTGCATAGCCAATGTGGCAACAGCGCCTGTGCGCATTGTTGTTATCCAATCGCCATCGAGCATTGCCAATAGAGTACCGCTTTGCGAATCGTACAGAAGTATGTCGCTACCCAGAGCCGGTGTTGCACCTTTTATGCGGTGCACAATCTTTACACCGAAATAATTATCGGGTGCCGGCAATTGACAGGGCATAGTATTGAAAAAATCGTTGCCTTGCGGGTGCAGACTTATTTTTGCAGGCAGCTGTGCTCTCTCTTTCAAAGAGAAACTCTCTTTTACCCATTCGATGCAATTCACAGGGGAGATATTAAGCTCGCGTATTTCTCTTTGTGATATTATTCTCATTATTTGTATATAGGGATTTTTTGTTTATTTGGGTAATCATTGCTTGTAGCGACTATTTTATGATAGTCATTCAAACGTAACTTACAAATGTAAATGTTTTTGTACTTAATACAAAATTTTAGGTAAAAAATCGGGTTGATGATGTTTTTTGCCCTCATTCGTCGCTTGTAGCTCGTAAAAATAGAGTATTTTTGACAAAATAAAAGCCAAAAGAATGAAACACTGCATAAACATATTGTTAATAACCCTATTCCCTCTCTTCTCTCTTTTATCCTGTTCCCAAGAAAACTGTGATGAACTTCTCGATCAGGTGCAGGAGATTGTTGCCGAATACCCTGATAGTGCTATCTCCATATTATCACAAATTGATAAAGCAAACATTATTTCGGGCAGTGAGGAGCAGCGCTATGCACTTCTTCGTGCAGTTGCGCTTGATGGGGTGGGGGGTGCAATGCCAAGCGACTCGGCTATGAAACGTATTGTTTCACATTATGCGTCATCCAACAATAGTGAACTGCATTTTCTGTCTTTATATTCTCTTGGTCGCATCTATCAAAGAGATGGATATAACTCAAAGGCAATGCTCAACTACGTAAATGCCGAGCATATCATTGACCTGGTAGAGAGTCCGGCAAATGTTGGATTGTTATATAAGGCTATGGCCGATATTTTTGCCGATTCATTCGACTATACTCGTGCGCTCGACTCCTATCGGAAGGCTCAACTCTATTTTCGTGTTGCCGGTGCCAATCGACTTCAGCATATTGCCATAGTTAATGTAGCACAAACTCTTATGGAACAAAAAAAATATGACGAAGCCGAGCGTTGCCTAATGGAAGAGCTACAATGGGGATATGGTAACAATGATAAAGAGATATGTCAAAGTTCGATAGAGTATTTGCTGGAGTTGTATCATAGAACAAATTACCCATTAAAGTCCGATTGGCTGTTGGGTAGTGACTATTTTACCTTGTGCGATACTACGCTGGTCGTCGACCGCGCCATTGCCTATATGCAGGCTCTTGGAGGCGACTATGACTCGTCCGATAGATATATGCGTCGTGCGTGGGCTAAATCTCGTTCCATAAGCGATACGCTTGCCAATCTGGTGCAGATGTATGACATACGTCGTATGAGTGGTCGATACTCTGATGCGCTCGACATACTCGAGAATGTGCACTATATTCACGATACCATAATGCGCAGTGCATTGCAGCAACCTATAATGTTGGCCCAGCGCGATTTTTACCGCTCGCAGGCCGAGCTTAGTGCCTACCGTCTGGTATCGGCAAAGCGTCTTGCCATTGCTGTGGTAGTTGTTGTTGTACTTCTTCTTGTTATTGTCCTTCTTTTCATAAAGAATAGAATTACAGCAAAGAATGCCGAGATTGAGCGATATATGGAACTTGCCGACGAGATGGGACATTCGCTTTATGTAAAGAGTGCCGAGGTGGAAGATATCTCATCGAAACTTCAGGCGCATACGGCTCGTATTGCCGAGATGGATAGACAGGTTGGTACACTTTTTAAAAAGCAGTTCGAACTACTGGACAAACTAAGTGGAACATTTTACGAGACGCACGACATAAAAAAGGACAAGGATGCTATCTATCGTCAGGTACGAGAGAATATCGACTCATTTATGAAGGATGACCGCTCGGTTGAGCGTCTCGAGTCTATCGTTGACAGCTATCGAGGTGGACTGATGTCTACACTGCGCGCCGAGGTACCGCAGTTAGGAGCTCAGGAATTGCGTTTTATGGTATTTGTCTATGCCGGTTTCTCGTCTAAGGCAATAAGTATTTTTATGCAAGAGAGCGTTGGCAATGTATATACCAAGAAATCGCGAATAAAAAGTATAATCTCCCGCTCCGAAGCACCTCATAAGGAGCAACTCATAGAGGCAATGAACTGATGACTGCAACCGCTGTAAAAAGAGAGTAACTCTTGAATACGGTGGTCGACAACTATTTGTTGGTAGCATAAAGAATATTACCCTTATACCTCCCTCCAAGCAACTGTTCCTCTTTTGCGCCGACAGTTTGTATATAGGATAGCAACAATCTTTCCTGCGTTGCTTAGGCAGTGTACTATCGGGTAGTGATTACATATTTATAACCTCGTCGTAAATATTTTCTATTTGTTTGTTTATTACTTCAATATTAAATGTCTCTCTGGCGAAAGTTATAGAGGCATCCTTAATTTTATTATACAGTTCCTCATCCTCTATAAGCAACTGCATACATTCGGCAAGTTTATCAACATCTCCGGGAGTAAACACAAGCATATTCTCTTTATGCTTTGCAACGTCGTTGATACCTCCAACCAATGTTGATATTACAGGCAGACTGTATGTCCAGGCATCCAATACTGCCATTGGGAAACCCTCGGCATAGCTTGGTTGGCAGAATATTGATGCTTGCTTGAAAACCTTGTCTTTTTTCTCACCGTCAAGCCATTCCAAAAACAGACACTGCTCCTTTATACCAAGTTCTTTAGCGATGTTTTTTCCATTTTTAATTTCGCCATTGCCTGCAAATACAATCTTCCAATCTTTATATTGTGCTGCAATCTTGGCAAAAGCCTGAATCATATCGACATATCCTTTTGCTTTAATAATGGAACCTGCATATAATATATGTTTTTCCTTGCTGTATTCTATGTCGTTTACGATTTTTGTGCATGGATTGTATACCACTTCGGTGTTATCTACTCCCAATGTGTTGTAAACAGTCTCTTTACATAATTGGGATAATACGATAACCCTGTTAGCTCTGTTAAACATATATCTGTAGAGCCATTTGAATTTACTATGTATGGTAGAGGTATGCAAATGTACTATTATCTTTTTCCTAAAAAGATAGGCAGGAATAAAAAATAATAGTTTTCTAAAAGCCGATATATGTTGGCTTAAGTGAATATGCAGTATTTGCGCTGTTGGCAGATGGAATAGGAACTTAATATATCCGATGAACAGATAGCATAGCGACAACAATTTATTTGAGTCGATATGCGTTTCAATCCATATACAGTTATATTTTTTCCAATGAGGGCTTTTCTTATGAGCATTTATCACAGAGGTTATTCCTCCTCGTGTTTTGCTCGATGTCGCTATTACTAATATTTTTGACATATTGTTGATTGGCTCTTCTTTTTCAAATGGTTTGTTGCAATAATAACTTACTCGGCACGAAATTGTTGCTGATAGAAAATCTCCAATAACAGTTCGCGACTTTTCATTAAGTGCATTAGAGAATCGCTGTTGCTGCCCTCGGGCGCAAGAAGTTGTTTCTCGCTGTAGCTGAAGTAACTGTTATCATTTGCTGTTGTATCCAACAGGTTCTGTCCTATATTCAAGTAGCGTGTATCTTTTTTCAATGCAAGTGGAGCTATTGTCGAGAGCAGGTCGTAGTGCGAGCCGTAACGTCTCTTTATCCTCTCTTTACTGCTTTGTGATAATGCATATTGCGAGGGCAGATAAATATACAATGGTACAGCAAAGCGTTGCTCGTCGGGAACCTTTTCGTAGTCGAGAATGCTTCGCACATTATGATCACCGGTGACAATTACGATGGTATTGTGTGCAAGCGTAGAGGCTTTAAGTTTGGTCAGAAAATCGCCAATGCTTCTGTTGGCATACTGTGCACCAAGACCATATTTGCGCAGAACATCGTACTCGCCGGTGAGGTAGGGCGATTTATACCACTCATCGCCGAGTGGCGGCAACTGCATATTTTCGGGGTAGGTGAATGGGGGGTGGTTCGTCGTTGTCAGCGCAAGCATAAACTGTGGATTGCCACTCTTGTCATTGTTCAAACGCTCGAAAATATACTGCATAAGAACCTCGTCATATACTCCTATGGCACTTGTTGTGCTACCCTCTATGCTGTGCAGAATATCCTGGCGGCCAATGATAGTGTCGAAACTCTGGTAGCCGAGTCCTTCGAGTACATTCTCCCACGTAGGATCCATTCCCGTTACAAACGTTGTGCTGTAGCCATTTTGCTTGAACGGGTAGGCTATTGATGTCGGCAGACTCTTGAAACGGTAGCGCGAGTTGAAAAAGCGCATATAGGGCATAGTGAGTGTTACTGCCTCGATAGAGTAAATAGTTCCGTTGCGCACCGATTGGAAATTCTGTAGCAAAATATCCTGTTGCAGATGTTCGCGAAGTGAACACAACAGGTCGAGCTTCTCGCCTTTATCCATTGTGGTTAGGAAATTGCTCCAACTCTCGCTCAGTATAAGCAGAACATTGGGAGAGGGTAGTGTGTCGTTGGCACATCCCGTTGCCTTTGCAAAAAGTGCAGCCTCACACTTTTCGCTATTTGTGCCATTGGTAAGCGGCAGTCCTGCTGCGGTGATAGCCTCGTCAATGTTTTTAAAGTCCTCTCGTGTCAGTAATTGTTCGTCGCTGTATAGCTTAAAACTGTTTGCTCGCTCTTTATAAGCCTTTTTCAATAGGTATACTGCATTGGGTACCGATTCATTTATCGTCTCATCGGTAGATACCATAAAGGCTTCTACCTGAAGCGTATATCGTGTTACCGAACCACGCATAAATACAAATGTAACAGCAGCAATGGCAACAGTAGCAATGATTGTTGCAACAGTACCAAACTGTTTTCTTATTCCTATCTCTATCTTTGAAATATAACGACCGATGAAGAAGATGATAAGACCAAGAGCAATGATAGATAGTACAATCCTTGCAAAGGGATAATCTTGCCACATCGTCAGCAGAAGTCCCCAAGGACCTTCATCAAAGAAGTCGAAGAAAACAACATTATATCGGCTGTTGAAATTTTCGAAAAAGAAAAACTCGGCAGTGACAAGAGCGCCCAAAGCTGCGAGCATCACTGCATAGTAGCGACGCAAAATGCTACTACACCTCTTAATAACTTTAGTGCCAAACCAGGGGACTATCAGCGTGGCCAGCAGTGCTGGTAGAGAGATATAAGTCAGCGCTTGTGTGTCGAATCGCCAGGCGTTCCATAACAGCATAGGCACGCTGTCGGAGTGTTCCGTTACATTATCTAATGTTGTCTGTCCAAACAGATAGATAACGCGTGCTACAGCAAAAATAGCCAATCCTATAAGTTGGTACAACCATATCTGTAAGTATAGGGATAGTATGGCGGCTGTCGATTCTCTGTTTTTCTTCTCGCTCATTTATTTGTAATCTTCTTTTGCTGTCGTTAGCTATTCCAAATTTCCCACGAGGCCAATGCTTGCAGATACCACATCTCGTATCCGCTCTTTGTCTCGGCTCCCTGCTCGGCTCCTTTTCTTAGGAACAGTGTCTCCTCGGGGTTATATACAACGTCATACAGCAGATGCTGTGGGGTCAGTTGTGAATAGGGGATATCGGGGCATTTGTCTACACCATGTCCCACCATTCCAAGCGGTGTGCAGTTTACCAGCAGTGTGTGGCTGTGCATAATCTCGGGAGTAATCTCGTCGTATGCTATTGCGCCGTTACCGCTTTTTCGCGATACTAAAAGATACTCTATTCCCAATGATTGCAGCGAGTAGGCAACAGCCTTTGATACTCCTCCTGTTCCAAGTATAAGCGCTTTGTTGTGTCGTCCCTTTGTAAGTGGTTCAAGTGAACGGGTAAAACCTATTACGTCGCTGTTGTATCCGTGCAGATGTGGTGTGCCATCGCTGTCTCGTGTCACTTTAACCACATTTACAGCCATAATACCCTTCGCCTCGTCGCTCATATCTTCGAGGTAATTCATAACCTGAAGCTTATAGGGGATAGTAACATTGAATCCGCAAAGGGTGGGATGCTGGGCCAGGATACGTGGCAGTTCCTCAATATTCTCAATCTCGAAAGGCAAATACTGCGCATCAATACTCTCATCGGCAAATTTCTTGTTGAAAAATGCAGGTGATGCAGATTGGTGCAAAGGATAGCCGATTATTCCAAACTCTCTCTTCATAATTGCAGATGTTTTTCTTGAGTTACTATGAAAATATTGTAAGACGACCTAATTATGCTTTAAAAGGATATATGGTGCAAAGGCACCATATATCCAATATCAGACAATTATTGATTACTATCTTCTTAAGCAAGATAGTTTGCAATGTTCTTCTCTATGCGTTCGCAGATGTTCTCGGTGTCGGCTTTTACAAAAGGCTCGCCAACGATGTGCTCGTAAAGCTCGATGTAACGCTCCGAAACGCTGTTTACATACTCCTCGGTCATCTCGGGAACCTGTTCGCCTTCACGTCCCATAAATCCATTCTCGATGAGCCACTGACGTACAAACTCCTTTGACAACTGTTTCTGAGCCTCGCCTTTCTCGAATTTCTCCTCGTAACCCTCGGCATAGAAGTAACGCGATGAGTCGGGAGTGTGAATCTCGTCGATAAGATATACCTTGCCGTCGCGCTTTCCAAACTCATACTTTGTGTCAACGAGAATAAGTCCCTTCTCGGCTGCCATCTTGCTGCCACGCTCAAAGAGTGCATATGTGTATTTCTCAAGAAGTTCGTAATCCTCTTTGCTGACAATACCCTGTGCTATGATTTCCTCTTTCGAGATGTTCTCATCATGTCCTGCATCGGCCTTTGTAGTGGGAGTGATGATGGGTGTGGGGAACTTCTCGTTCTCGCGCATGCCATCGGGGAGTTTCACACCGCAAAGCTCACGGCAACCATTCTTATACTCGCGCCAAGCACTTCCTGTGAGGTAACCGCGAATAATCATCTCGACACGGAAACCCTCGCACTTGAGTCCCACTGTTACCATGGGGTCGGGAGTTGCCAGTTTCCAGTTAGGAACAATGTCGGCTGTCGCGTCAAGGAATTTTGCTGCTATCTGGTTCAGTACCTGTCCCTTAAAAGGAATACCCTTCGGAAGAACTACATCGAATGCCGAAATGCGGTCGGTTGCCACCATTACCAACTTATCGTTGTCAATGTCATATACGTCACGTACCTTACCGTGATAAACGCTGTTCTGCTTCTCGAATTTAAATTCTGTGTTGGTTAATGCTTTTGCCATAGCTATATGTTTTTATTATTGTTTTATTAATCTGTTTTAATATCAGGAAAAATATTATGTAAACCGTATGTTTCGCATTATTGCTTAAAACAACTTCTATCTATTTTGTTTTTCTCACCTCTTACTCTTCGTTCTTCGCTTTCTCCTCTTTTTTCTCTTTGTCGTAAGCATCGTATGCCTCAACTATTCTTGTTACGAGTTTATGACGCACAATATCTTTCTTTCCCAGTGTGATGAATCCTATTCCCGGAACATCTTTTAATATGTGCAATGCCTGTATCAGTCCCGATGCCTGTCTCTGT
Organism: Bacteroidaceae bacterium; assembly: GCA_017647725.1. Classification (GTDB taxonomy): domain Bacteria; phylum Bacteroidota; class Bacteroidia; order Bacteroidales; family Bacteroidaceae; genus HGM04593. The sequence continues at coordinate 908 of JAGCKB010000369.1, read as the reverse complement.
GGCAGGTCAATCTGTGTCAGGTCACCTGTGATAATCATTTTGGTGTTACTGCCCATTCGGGTTAAGAACATCTTTATTTGCTGTGGGGTGGTGTTCTGTGCCTCGTCAAGAATAACTATTGCATCGTTCAGTGTGCGACCGCGCATAAAGGCAAGCGGAGCAATCTGTATTACGTTTGCATCCATATACTCCTTTAATTTTACAAGCGGAATCATATCCTCGAGAGCATCGTACAGAGGTTGCAGATAGGGGTCTATTTTTTCACGCATATCACCCGGCAGGAATCCCAATTTCTCACCTGCCTCTACAGCAGGACGGCTCAGAATAATCTTTCTTACCTCTTTGTTTTTAAGTGCACGCACAGCAAGTGCTATTGCCGTATAGGTTTTTCCAGAACCTGCCGGACCCACAGCAAAGAGCATATCGTTTTTTGAAAACTCCTGCACCAAGCGGCACTGATTCTCGCTTCTTGGGTAGATGGGGCGACCGTTTATATTGTAGACGATAACATTGTTGTCGGTGCCTTTGTCGCTGCGTTTACCATTTACCGCGTCTATTATTGCCTCTTCGTTAATACTGTTGAACTTTGTACAATGTTCGCGCAGCAATTCCACAACCTTGTTAAAGCGTTCGAGTTCATCATCGTCGCCCATAACTTTTATTACGTTGTCGCGTGCTACAATACGTAACTTCGGATGCAATTTTTTCAGCATCTGAAGATGAACGTTATTTGCCCCGTAAAACGATGCGGGGTCAATTCCTTCGAGAACTATATGTCGTTCAATCATTTAACGTGTATGTTCTGTTAATTTAGAGGCTTATTCGTATTTATCTTTGCGAAGATAGTCAATTATTTTTTCTCAACCAAAATATTATAAGTAGTTTATATTAAGAAGCTGTTTAAATTT
>JAGCKB010000368.1 GCA_017647725.1 Bacteroidaceae bacterium | reverse complement strand
TGAAAACAGTAATGTTGGTTTTTGGAACCCGCCCCGAAGCCATTAAGATGGCACCACTTGTAAAAGAGTTCCAAAAATACCCCGAAGCCTTCAAAACAATAGTATGTGTGACCGGTCAGCACCGTCAGATGCTCGACCAGGTTCTACAACTATTTGAGATAACACCCGACTACGACCTGAACATAATGAAACAGGGACAAGACCTTTACGATGTCACCGCACGTGTACTCACAGGAATGCGCGACGTACTAAAAGAGACCAATCCCGATGTAGTTCTTGTTCACGGCGATACAACAACAAGTACAGCAGCAGCCCTTGCAGCGTTCTACCAACAGATACCCGTTGGACACGTCGAGGCGGGCCTGCGCACACACAACATATACAGCCCCTGGCCCGAGGAAATGAACAGGCAGATAACAAGCCGAATAGCAGCTTATAACTTTGCCCCCACCACCCTGAGCAAACAGAATCTGCTGTGCGAAGCCATTAAAGCAGAAAGCATAACAGTCACAGGAAACACAGTCATTGACGCACTCCATTGGGTGGTAAACAAGATAAACGAGGACGAGACATTGGCTACCGGACTCAAGAGTCATCTCTCCGATGCCGGTTACGATGTAACACGTCTCGAAAATGGTCGCCGACTGGTCCTTATCACCGGTCACCGCCGCGAGAACTTCGGCGACGGCTTCATCAGTATGTGTACAGCAATTAAGGATTTGATACAGAAATACCCCGAGGTAGATTTTGTATATCCAATGCACCTGAACCCCAATGTACGCAAACCCATCCACGAAGTATTCGGGCAAAACCTCAGTAGTCTTGGCAATATGTTCTTCATCGAACCTTTGGAGTACCTCTCATTCGTTTACCTAATGGAAAAGAGTCACATCGTACTCACCGACAGCGGTGGCATTCAAGAGGAGGCACCAGGCCTTGGCAAGCCCGTACTTGTGATGCGCGACACCACCGAGCGCCCCGAAGCATTAGAGGCCGGCACAGTGAAGCTCGTCGGTACCGACTATAATAAGATAGTAAGCGAGGTATCGCTACTACTCGACAGCCCCACACACTACGATGCAATGAGCAAAGCCGTTAACCCCTACGGTGACGGTCTCGCCTGTGGCAGAATAGTAGAAGCATTGAAATAATCACACACATAAATATAAAAAAGAAAAATAAGATACGCATAATGAAAGCCTGTTTTATGGGACTCGGCTACATAGGCCTTCCCACCTCGATAATAGCAGCAAAACACGGAATAGACGTTATTGGAGTTGATATTAATGAAAAAGTTGTTGAAGTAACGAACCAAGGCATACTGCACATTATAGAGCCGGGAATGGAAGAGATGTTGCAAGAGGTAATCGCCCAAGGCAAGTTCAAGGCCTACACCACACCACAAGTGAGCGATGCCTACTTTATGGTAGTCCCCACCCCATTCAAAGGCGACCACGAACCCGACGTTTCATACGTAGAGGCAGCCACCCGTGCAGTACTCCCATTGTTAAAAGAGGGCGACCTTTACGTCATTGAGAGCACATCGCCCATAGGCACCACAGAGAAGATGGCCAACATCATCTTCACCGAGCGCCCCGAGCTGAAAGAGAAGATTTACATCGCCTACTGCCCCGAGCGCGTACTGCCCGGCAACGTAATATACGAGCTTGTACACAACGACCGCGTCATTGGCGGTCTCAACCCCGAGTCGACCGAGAGAGCCATTGAGTTCTACTCACAGTTTGTACAGGGAGAGCTACATCGCACCAACAGCCGCACCGCCGAGATGTGCAAACTCACCGAGAACAGCAGTCGCGACGTGCAGATAGCCTTCGCCAACGAGCTCTCGCTCATCTGCGACAAGGCAGACATTAACGTATGGGAGCTGATAACCCTCGCCAACAAACACCCGCGTGTTAACATCCTGCAACCCGGTTGCGGCGTAGGCGGCCACTGTATAGCAGTAGACCCCTACTTCATCACCGCCGACTACCCCGCCGAAGCACGTATCATTGCCACCGCCCGCGAGATAAACAATTACAAATCGATGTGGTGTGCCGAGAAAGTGCGCAGCGCCATCCTCGAGTTCGAGTTGAAGAACAACTGTAAACCCGTTGTAGCAATGATGGGCCTTGCATTCAAGCCCAATATCGACGACCTGCGCGAGTCGCCATCGAGCCACATAGTAGGCAAGGTAATGCAGATATGCAACGGAGCAAGCATCCTCGTTGTCGAGCCCAATGTAAAAGAGCATAATGTATATAAGCTCACCCCCTATGAGAGCGCTTATGCAAAAGCCGATATTGTTGTAATGCTCACCGCACACGACCAGTTTAAGACACTACCCTACAACGAGAGCAAAGTTATTCTCGATTTCTGCGGAATATATAAAAAATAGGAAAAGAAACAGTTCTTAGAAAACACACCAAATAAAATATAAATCCAAAGAACAAACAATTTGCGAGAATTTCAGGAGGAAGCAACCGCACAGGTGGGACCTTGTAAAAAAGTCTGTGGTTCGATACCACCGGTTGCAACAAATGAGAGAATGATTTTAAAATAAGGAATATATAAAACGTATTAATATTAATGAGTAAGAAAGTTTTTGTTTCGGGATGTTACGATATGTTACACTCGGGACACGTGGCATTTTTCAAAGAGGCAGCATCGTATGGCGACCTGTATGTCGGCATAGGTTCCGATGCGACCATCCGTGAGCTCAAAGACCGCAAGACAATTAATACTGAGCGCGAGCGTCTGTATATGGTAAAGGCAATACGCTATGTAAAAGACGCATTCGTAAACTCGGGAAGCGGAATGTTAGACTTTGCCGAGGATGTATTGCGTCTTAAACCCGATATATTTTTTGTAAACAGCGACGGTTACACCCCGGGAAAGAAACGTTTCTGTGAGGAGCACGGCATTGAACTTATCGTAAGCAAGCGACTGCCCGAGTCCGGCCTTCCTGTACGCTCGACCACTGCGTTGCGTAAAGAGTGTAATATCCCTTATCGTATCGACCTTGCAGGAGGATGGCTCGACCAGCCCTACGTAAGCAAATACTGTCCCGGCCCCGTCCTTACAATCTCCATCGAACCCGATTACGATTTCAATACCCGTGGCGGTATGAGCACATCATCGCGTAAGGCAGCTATGGAGATGTGGCATGTAGATATCCCCGAGGGCGACAAAGAGACCCTTGCCAAGATGGTATTCCGTTACGAGAATCCTCCCGGCTCGCCTTATGTAAGCGGTTCACAGGATGCGATAGGTATAGTAATGCCCGGTCTTAACCG
>JAGCKB010000367.1 GCA_017647725.1 Bacteroidaceae bacterium | reverse complement strand
GTCCGCTGATTATGCAGCTGGCAGTAGAGATTGTCAGTGTCTTTCTGGTTGCGGCAATAGCATCGTTGGTGGTAACGGCTCTGTTGGCCGATTCTGCGCTACCCATAATATATAAAATTCACGGCGGACTTGGCTTAAATCTCGATGCTATTTACGGTATTTCGGCGTGGGTGATAGGGTGCACGATGCTTGTTACTCTGCTTGTGGCTTCGGCGGTTATTTATAGGCAACTGCGTCGCCCTGTGGGGCTTCGTGTTGGACGCAGCGGACATCCTCGCACAGTGGGGCAGAGTATTATGATTAGTGTGCAGTTGGCGGTGAGTATGTTCCTTATTTTGGCGGTGCTGGGACTCTTCTATCTTATTAACGACACTTATCAACAACAGGCCGACGTGCTGCCCGATAATCCGTCGCGCTATCGCAGGGCGTTGGTGATGGACTTGCAGCCTGCCGAATTTAAGGATAAACTGATGCAGACGGGTACGGTCGAGCACGTGAGCGCTGCCTTCTTAAAGTATACCCGTTCTTCTACTTTGGATAGTGAACTTATGACGCATTATATCGAGCGTACAGACGATAGTGGCAACGTGAACGATTATGAGTATGGTTACACTGTTACCGATGAGGAAATTTTTGAACTTTTGGGAATTGAAATTACGCCTGAGCGTCCAACAGAGAATTTAAGACACACGACGGCTGTTTATGTGCCCACCGAAGAGGTAGAGCGACTGCGCCTCAAATGGGGTCTTAAGCCTTCGCCCGATACGCGTGTGAAACGGCCGTTGGGCAGTCGCAGCTACACGCTCATAGGTTATGCAAAGGCACTGCAACGCTACCCCTTAAATTCCATAAATGATTATACCCCGGCATTTTGGATTGTTGACGATGATGCCGAGATTGGCGAGGGGTATATGTCCGATTTTATAATTTTCCCCAAAGATGGCGAGTATGGCAACTGCGAGGCTGCCATAGAGAGAATATATCGCGAGGCGAACCCCGACAGCGTGAACGACGTCCCCGTTAATTGTCTGTACGACGCGTGGTTCACCCAAATGGTAATAATGGAAATGTTCATCAATCTGGCAATGCTGCTTGTCTTTGTCTCTATTCTCTCTATTGTGGCAAGCGTATATTCGAGTATCTCGCTCGAGAGCCGAGGACGACAAAAAGAGGTCGCATTGCGCAAGGTACACGGCGCCAAGAGCCGCGATATTATGCGTCTGTTCGCCTCGTACTATATTCGTCTGCTGGCAGTGGCTGCTGCGTTTGTTGCTGCCGTGTGGCTGTTATTATCGGTGGCGCTCCACTGCTTTGTCAACTCCTTTGTTTTAACCGAATGGATAGAGATACTGTGTTACCTTATAGGCTCTGTATTTATTGTGTCATTGGTAACGCTTGCCACAATCGCACACAAAATATATCGTGTGAGCAAGATAAATGCAGCCGAGGTAATAAAGAAAGATTAAGCTCTCCAATTTGCCAATAATAACTTTTACAGGATACCATAAATATAAATGAATAAATAACTAAAAAACAATAGAATTATGATTACACTAAAAAACATCAAGAAGATTTTTAAGACAGACGAGGTTGAGACTTGGGCATTGCAGAATGTAAGTCTCGAAGTGAAAAAGGGTGAGTTCGGGGCAATTATGGGTCCCAGCGGATGCGGAAAATCGACCCTGCTGAATATCCTCGGACTATTGGATACACCCACCGAGGGTACATATATGTTGGAGGGAAAGGATGTAAGCCGTATGAGCGAGGACGACCGCACCGACCTGCGTAAAGGACGTTTGGGATTCGTGTTCCAGAGTTTTAATCTTATAGATGAACTATGTGTCAGCGAGAACGTGGAACTGCCATTGCTATATATGAACTGCCCCAAGAAAGAGCGCCGCGAGAGAGTAGCCGAGGTTGTAGAACGTGTGGCAATGACGCATCGTGCGCAGCATTTCCCCTCGCAGCTGTCGGGTGGACAGCAGCAGCGTGTGGCTATTGCACGCGCTGTAATATCGCATCCAACTATAATACTTGCCGATGAGCCAACAGGTAACCTCGACTCTAAGCACGGTAAGGAGGTGATGGAGCTACTAAAGGAGCTGCACCGCGAGGGCACCACAATAATTATGGTAACACACTCGCAGCGCGATGCAAACTATGCCGACAGAATAGTAAACCTGTTCGACGGCGAGATTGTCTCAGAGGTGGAAATGTAAAAAATCGACTATGATTATACACTATTTGAAGATTGCCTTGCGCAATCTTATGAAATATAAAATACAGAATGTCGTCAGCATAGTGGCGTTGGCAGTGGGCATTGTAACGCTCGCCGCCACGCACTTTGCGATGGGCTTCCTCAGTAAGCCGAATATTATGGACGAGCCCTATTACGACCGCTGCTACAGCCTGCGATTGAAAAATATAGATACAGATGCAGGAAAAGGGGTAATTGCATATATAAAACAGGATGTAAATGCCGAACTTACCGAGGGCGACGGGCTTGCCTCGGTCGAAAAGATGTTTGTCAAGAATGCCTATCTGATGCAAACGGATTTACTATTTTATATGCCCGACTCCACAACGAAAAAGATAACGGACAATTTTTGTTTTACACAAAATGAGTACCTTAATTTTCGTGCCATACGCTCGGCAATCACAGGTGAAAAGGTTCCCGTGCTGAAGGAGAATGAGATTTTTCTCTCCGAGTACAAGGCTCGCCTTATCTTTGGCGATAAAAACCCCATCGGTACTAAGGTAAAAGTGCAGGCGATGGATAACTTTTACGGCTACGATAAGAGCTTTGTTATTCGCGATGTATATAAGGTAGAGAATATCTTTGAGGAATTTACTCCTCACGCCATCGTGCCGTTCGAGGAGAAGGCCGATTATTACACTAACAATCTTGGGAATCTGGGGAGTTTCTACGATGTAGTGGTTCGTAAGGTTTATACCATAGAGCAAGCGGTCGAGGAGATTAACAGCCGCTTAAAGCCGTTCGGCGTCGAGGTTATGAGTGTTAGTACTATTGATGAAAGATTGTCGTATTATTCTAATGCTCTGCTCATTCGTTCCATTGTATATGTGATAAGCTCGTTGGTGCTCATCGCCTCGTTGATAGGATTCCTTAAGATGCAGTTGCAGTTGTTTGGTATGCGCAGTCGTGAGGTGGCCTTGCGCAAGGTAC
>JAGCKB010000366.1 GCA_017647725.1 Bacteroidaceae bacterium | reverse complement strand
ATGTTTATTTATATTTTAAGGGCGCATAGCGGGCTATGTAACCGCAAAAAAGAAACAAACAGGCATTTTTGAATATAAAAAACGACGAAACCGTCAGCTTCTATATGAATATTTTTTTTAGAAATTTAAACAGCTTCTAAATATAAACTAAAAATAATATAAAATGAGAGTACTTAAATTTGGAGGAACATCGGTGGGTTCGGCCGAGCGTATGAAGGGGGTTGTGAAACTTATCTCCGATGGTAATACTAAGGTTGTTGTTCTCTCGGCAATGTCGGGAACAACCAATTCGCTTATTGAATTTACAAACTATTTGCGTAATGGCAATGTCTTGGGTGCTTGTGAACATTCGACTGTGTTGCAAGATAAATATAAACAGACAATAAGAGACCTATACTCGACAAAAGAGTATGCCGATGCTGCAAACAATAAGGTAGGCGAGATTTTTAACCATCTGCGTGAACTTGCCAACCGTCCTCTCACTGCCGACCTTGAGAAGGAGATTGTGGCACAGGGTGAGTTTATGTCGACAAATATGGTAGCTCTTTATATGCAGGAGCAGGGTATAGACGCTGTGTTGCTCAACTCTTTCGACTTTATGCGTCTGGCATCGAACGGCGAGCCCGACCTCGGTTACATCCGCGAGCATCTGTTGCAGTTTGTCGACCTTGAGGCTAAGGGACGTATCTACATCGTTCAGGGTTTTGTATGTCTGAATCATCAGGGTAATGTAGATAATCTGCTTCGTGGCGGTAGTGACTATACTGCTACTCTCATTGGTGCAGCTGTAAATGCCGAGGAGGTGCAGATTTGGACCGATATCGACGGTATGCATAATAATGACCCTCGTATCGTGGATAACACTTCGCCTGTGCATCATCTGCACTTTGAGGAGTCGGCCGAGCTTGCTTATTTCGGCGCTAAGATTTTGCATCCTACCTGTATTCTTCCTGCAAAACTCACAGGAACACCTGTGCGTCTGCTGAATACTATGGACCCCTCGGCTAAGGGTACGCTCATCGACAATAACCTGACACGTCCGGGTGAGATTAAGGCTATTGCAGCCAAGGATGGTATCACTGCTGTCAAGATTAAGTCGGGACGTATGCTCTTGGCATACGGTTTCTTGCGTAAGGTGTTTGAGGTGTTCGAGACTTATAAGACCTCTATTGATATGATTTGTACATCAGAGGTGGGTGTGTCGGTATCTATCGACGACGACCGCAAGCTCGACCATATTGTAGACGAATTGCAAAAGTATGGTACCGTTACTATCGACCGCGATATGTGTATCATTTGTGTAGTTGGCGACCTTAATTGGGAGAATGTGGGCTTCGAGGCTCGTGCAATGGATGCAATGAAGGATATCCCTGTGCGTATGGTCTCTTATGGCGGTAGTAATTATAATATATCTTTCCTTGTACGTGAGGAGGATAAGGAGCGTGCTCTTCGTTCGCTGAGTGCTACAATTTTTAACTCGCAGAATTGAGAAACTCTTTATGAGAACAAAATTTCCTATAGCGGCGTTCAATGATATTGAAACGCCGTTTTATTACTACGATATGGGACTGTTGCGCGAGACGCTTGCAACAGCGTTGCGCGAGGCTGCCAAATATGATAATTTTCATATACATTATGCGGTAAAGGCCAATTTTAATCCTATGATTCTTGCAGCTATGCGTGAGCAGGGTATTGGTGCCGACTGCGTGAGTGGCGGCGAGGTTAAGGCTGCTCTTGCAGCGGGTATCCCTGCCGAGAAGATTGTCTTTGCCGGTGTAGGAAAAACCGACCGAGAGATTGCCGATGCTTTGGATGCAGGTATCTTCTGCTTTAACATTGAGTCAATCCCCGAGGTACAGGCGATTGAGGAGCTTGCCGCTCTGCGTGGCAAGGTGGCGCAGGTGGCGGTTCGTGTGAACCCGAATGTTGCGGCACACACTCACGCCAATATCACAACGGGGCTTGCCGAGAATAAGTTCGGTATCAATTATGAGCAGCTCGGTGAGGTGATAGATTGTATCGGGGAGTGTGAACATCTGACGCTGATTGGTCTGCATTTCCATATTGGCTCACAGATTCTTGTGATGGATGATTTTGTGGAGTTGTGCGCACGTGTAAACGAGCTTCAAGAGCAGTTGCGCGAGAAGCGTGGTCTTGTGCTGCCTCATATTAATGTAGGTGGTGGCCTTGGTATCCGTTACGACGAGCCCGACGAGTGCGCTGTACCCGATTTCGCAGCCTATTTTGCGGTGTATGCCAACAATCTGAAATTGGAAAAGGGACAGACTGTGCATTTTGAATTAGGTCGTAGCCTTGTGGGGCAGTGTGGTTCGCTAATTACTCGCGTTACATATATTAAGAGGGGTACTTGCAAGCAGTTTGCTATTGTGGATGCAGGTATGAACGACCTCGTACGTCCCGCAATGTATGGTGCATATCATAAGATTGAGAATCTCTCGTCGTGCGGTGCTTGCGAGAAGTACGATGTAGTGGGTCCTATATGCGAGTCGTCCGATGTGTTCTGCAAGGATGTGGAGCTGCCTTGTAGCAAGCGAGGCGATATTTTTGCTATACGCTCGGCAGGTGCCTACGGCGAGGCAATGGCATTCGGGTATAACTGTCGTTCGCTTCCTAAAGCCTATTTCTCGGATAGTATAGCCGAGTGCAAGGTACAATAATATAGGTGCCGAATAACAGAAAGAAAAAAATAGGTAATCCCACTCCTATTACCTCTCTATCGTGGAGGGTAGGGGTGGGCCTTTTTTATTCAAATTTAATGGCCTTTGTGGGTTCTATGCGCGAAATGAGCATAGATGGCAAAACGAGCATTGCTACCGAGATTATGAACATTACAATGTTCATAGGTATGAGCCACCAAGTGAACATAATGGGTACTCGGTCCATATAATACATAGTGGGGTCGAGGGCAATGATGCCGGTGGCTTTCTGCAAGAGACAGAGGGTAAAGCCAATGATATTACCCCACAACATTCCACGACCAATAATGAACATAGCATAATAAAGGAATATTCGGCGCACCGAGGCATCTTGTGCACCGAGGGCTTTCATCACTCCTATGAGGTTACTTTTCTCTAATATGAGAATAAGCAGTCCCGAGATTACTGTAAATCCGGCTATTCCAAGCACCAGGACAAGGATAATCCACACTGTGCCATCGAGAATCTCGAGCCAGGCAAACATTCTGGGGTTCATCTCCTCGACGGTCTGGACATATAGCCCTTGACGATGGCGGTTGGCTATCTCCTCGATGCAGCTTACCATTGAGTCGCGTATGGCGCTTACATTATCGTAGTCGGAAACTGAAATTTCCAATCCTGCCGACTGCTCACTGTTCCAGCCATTGAGGCGTCGGGTGGTGTAGATGTCGGTAATGGCAAGCAGTTCGTCCATTTCGTTAAGATTGGTTTCGTATATGCCCTCAACTGTCATACGACGGGCTTTTATTCCATTCTGTACGAAATAGATGTTTATTTTATCGCCCTGTGCTATCTTTAGTTTGTTGGCTATGATGCGCGAGATTAGAATTTTGTTCGATGCGGCAGTGTCGCTGAAGTGTGGAAATGAGCCCTCGACAATATGCGATGCAATGAAAGTGCTGTCATACCCATCTCCAATGCCTTTTACAATTATTCCCTCGAACTCGTCGCCAACGGATATTAGTCCCGGTTTTTGTATAAATTGCTGGATATGTACTACTCCCTGGCAGCTCTCCAATGTGCGTATGTCATCGATGGTGGCTGTAACGGGGTTTTCTCCAAAATCACTTGCTTCGTAGTTGCGCACCTGAATGTGCCCTCCAAAGCCTATTATTTTCTCCTTAATCTCGTGTTTGAATCCTACCACAATGCACATGGATACTATCATAACTATTATGCCTACAGAGACACCCCATTGGGCAATGGTAACGGCTGGCTTAGAGATTCTGTGCTCTCCTTTGCGTGTGCCGAAAAGGCGGCGGGCTATGAATAGTTCAAGGTTCATTGCTGGTTTTATTTGCTGTGCGAAGATACAAAGATTTGTCCTATTACTTGGTAATTATCACTAAAAAAAGCAAGAGGCTGACTAAAATGGCTCTTTTTATTCAACCTTATAAAAAAGTGGATGACCCAAGCAATTGGGTCATCCGCAAAGTATAATGTAGATTGTTTGTTATTCTATTAGAGACGGAAGTCAACACCGATTGTAGCGTTGTGTGTCTTACGCTCGTAACGTGTACCTGTGAGCTTGTTGTTGTCGGGAGCATAGTTAGCGTAGCAGTAACCGAAGTTGATGTCTACCTTCTCGCTGATGCTGTACTTACCACCAACACCTGTCATAAATGAGTCGTTGATGAAGCCGAGGTCGCTTGTGTACTGGTCGTTGATACCGAAGTTGCTGAACTGGATACCTGCCGATACAAGGAACTTATCTGTTACCTTGAACTCTGCGCCGCAAAGGTACTCGATAGTGTTGCGGCTGAGCTTCTTCATATTGTCACCACCCATCAAAGACTCAATCTTAGCGTCCTTGTCGAAGTAGTAGTTCCAACCTGCCATTACCTGGAGGCGGGGGATAATCTGCCAAGAACCAGCGAGTGTGAGGATAGCGGGAGCATCGGCACGAAGTGTGTTGCCGTCGGCGAAACCACCGAGATAGCTGCCGAGAGCGGCGTTTGCTGCACCCTCAATAGTCTGTCCCATACCGAAATTGTTCATCATTTCGCCGGCCTTAACGCTCATAGTCTTTGTGTCGTTCTCGATGCTTGTAACAGCGCGGAACTCATACTTTGCTGCAAAGTTGAAGTTGCCAATCTTGTAGTCCACACCTACTATGGGAGCAAATGCAATACCGCTCTGGTCCATATCAAGATTAACTGCCATAACCTCTACGCCGTACATTGCGCCGGGGAGCATTCCGGGGATTGCAGAAATGTCGGCAAGAGCTCTGATGGTACCCTGGTAGTTGTTGCTGATGTAGTTACCACGAACACCTGCGTAAGCCGAGAGGTTGTCGTTGATTCTGTAGGCAGCACCAAGCTGAAGAGCAAAGAGATACTGTGTAGACTCGAACTGTGAAGCGCCTGTGATTGTCATAGGAACGGGTGACATTGCGCCAAGACCTGCACCAAGACCACCAATGAGGTTGTCGAAGAGGGGAAGACCGCCGTCAAACTCGGCTTTACCACCACCACCGGGCATTCCAAAGAATCCGCTGAATGTCCAGTCACCTGTCTTATAAGCTGCGAAGAGTGTGGGCATACAAGGAACATATACCTTACCATCGTACTTCTGGTTGTTTTTGAGGTTGATAGCGTCGCGCTGCTGCCAAATCATCTGCCAGTTAGCCGAGAATGACCAACCATCCTCGAAAAACGCTGTACCTGCGGGGTTGAAATAGATAGCATCGGTTGACAATGATGCATAGCGAGCAGGGTTACGTACAAATGATGCACTCTGGTTTGTGTTTGTGAGCAAACCACCTGCAAAAGATACTACTGCGAGTGATGCCAATGCAATACTTGTGAATAATCTTTTCATAATAAAAGTTTTAAGTTATACTTAGAATATGTTTTATTCTGCGTCTTTTTATGTCTTTATACTATGTGTGTTTTAAAGACTGCACAAAAGTACTCGTTTTGTGCAAAACAACAGCAGCTATTCTTTAATTTAACATAAAAAATGTATAAAATGAAAAGAGTTTGTGCAAAATATACCTCTGTTTGCTTATATTTTAGTCAATATCGTATGTTTCCTTATCTCCTTTCTGAAACGAATAAAGTATAGTATTGCTGCTGTTGTAAGCCCGACGGGTAGTCCCATAGCAACGCCTATTGCTCCCATATCCATAATAAAACCAAATAGGTAGCTTATGGGGAGTGCAAGGCAGACGTATGATATAAAAGCGTATATTCCCAATGGCTTTGTTACCTCGATACCGCGCAGGGCATTTGCGTAGTTTGTCTGTATGCCGTCACTTATCTGATAGGCGAGCATTGGTACCAGTAGTGCTGTGAACATTGTCTGTATTACTTTGTCGTCGGTAAAGAGTGCTGCAAATTCGTATCGCAGTGTCGCAATCAGTAGTGAGAGTATTAATGCAGAACTTAGTATTATATGCAGGCTGGCATTGGCGGTGAGGTGTACTTTGTCCCACTGTTCACGTCCTCGATAGTGGCTCATTCTTATGCAGGCGGCAGCTCCTATACCATAATATATAAGGAAGCAGAGCGAACCTGTGGTACACATAATCTGGAAGGCGGCAAGTTCGGTGGCGCCCAACCAACCCATAAGCAGTGAGGCTAGCGAGAATGAGGCTGTTTCCATTCCCATCTGAAGGGCAAGCGGTGTACCTACGTTGAATAGGTTTGCGATATTACCTCTGCCGGTCTTGTGCTCGTGGAATCCTTTGCCGAAGATGCTGAATTTATTTTGGCTCTTTATGAGTATATACATCATTATTACCATCAGAATTCGTGATATCAGCGTGGCGATACCGGCACCGGTAAGACCTAATTGTGGCATTCCGCACTTTCCGTATATGAGCAGGTAATTTAGTATTACGTTCAGTATGTTGCCTATTATAATAACCCACATTGCGGTTTTTGTAGATGCCACCGAGTCGGTAAACTGTTTGAAGCAGTTGAACAGCACAATAAAGGGCATTGCAAGCAAAAAGGTGAGAAAATAGGGCCGCATAAGGGGGATAAGCTCATCGGGCTGTCCCAAATTATGCAGATTGAAGTAGAGTAGGGTGTATATGAGTGTTACACCTGCTCCGCATATAAGATTGGCATATATGCTGTCTTTGAACGATGCTCCTACTTTGTCTCTCTCGTTTCGGCCGTAATGAGCTCCTATGATTGGGGTTGCTCCATAGCTGAATCCTATGAGGGCTACAATACCTAAATTGAAGATATTGGTTACAAAGCCTGCCGACGATAGTGCGTCGGCACTATAATGACCTACCATTATGGTGTCTATGAATCCCAGAATTACGTTGCCTAACTGTCCAAGTACAATGGGGGCGCCGAGGCGTAATATAGAACTATAATAGGGTTTATATCTCATATATATTATATAATAGGTATATAGTGTAACTGTAGAACTCGTGACTTGTTTCTTAGTTTGTTCACTTAAAGAGGGTGCACCATTACGGTACACCCTCTTTCGTTTTTTATAATCTCTTGCTTAACAAGGTATTGCGTCTATTCTTCTTTGGTGTCTGCCACCCTCGAACTCTGTGCCGAGGAATGTCTCGACGCACTCTTTGGCTGTGGCTTCTTCGATGAAGCGTCCCGGCATCACAAGTATATTGGCGTCGTTGTGCTGACGGGCGAGGGCTGCAATCTCGGGCATCCAACAGAGGGCACCGCGCACTCCTTTGTGGTGGTTGACCGACATATTTATTCCGTTGCCTGTTCCGCAGATAGCTATTCCGGCATTGCACTCGCCGCTCTCAACGGCCGATGCAAGGGCGTGACCAAACTGGGGATAGTCGCAACTGTCGGTGCTGTTGGTACCGTAGTCCTTATATTCATAGCCCATCTGTGTGAGCCACTCTTTTACGCGCTCCTTTAGGGGGTAGCCTGCGTGGTCGCTTGCAAGTCCTATTGTTTTCATCCGAGCATCTCTTTTACTTGGTTATATACATTCTGTGCTGTAAAGCCTAACTTTTCGTCAAGTACTTTGTAGGGAGCCGAGAATCCGAATGAGTCGAGGCCGTATACCTTACCGTTGATACCTACAAGTCCTTCGAGGTTTACGGGAAGACCTGCTGTGAGACCGAAAATCTTGGCTCCTGCAGGAAGTATGCTCTGCTGGTACTCTTTACTTTGAGTACGGAAGAGACCCTCTGAGGGAACCGATACAATACGTGTCTTGATGCCGTCGGCTTTAAGAAGCTTAGCTCCATCGACAAGGGTCGATACCTCGGAACCCGATGCTAAGAGAATTACGTCGTAATCCTCGTCACTGCCTGCAATGACGTATGCGCCCTTGCTTGCCTGGCTGTAGTCGGTGCCTTCGGGGAGGTTGGTGACGTTCTGACGCGAGAAGATGAGTCCTGTGGGGGTGTTGTCGTTCTCCATTGCCAGACGCCAAGCCTCGGTAGCCTCGTTTACGTCGGCGGGGCGAAGCACTAACATTGAGTTCTTGCCGCTGTGGTTCTTTACCTTCTCCATAAGACGTACCTGTGCCTCTTGCTCTACGGGCTCGTGGGTAGGACCATCCTCGCCTACGCGGAATGCGTCGTGCGACCAGATGAACTTAACAGGAAGCTCCATAAGGGCTGCCATACGAATGGCGGGTTTCATATAGTCGCTGAATACGAAGAATGTTCCGCAGGCTGCAATGACACCGCCGTGTAGTGCCATACCGATACACAGACAGGCCATTGTAAGCTCCGATACTCCGGCGTGTAGGAATGCTCCACTGAAGTCACCGGGAACAAATGCGTGTGTCTTCTTAAGGAAACCGTCGGTCTTGTCGCTGTTGCAGAGGTCGGCCGATGCGCATATCATATTGCCATAGTTCTCGGCAAGGATGCCAAGAATGTGTGCCGAAGCATTGCGGGTGGGTGAGTCGGCTTTCTGCTCAATTGCTGCCCAGTCAATCTGAGGCTGCTTGCCTGCAAACCACTCGGCGAGTTTTATTGCAAGGTCGGGGTTCTGTGCTGCCCAAACTGCTTTGCGTGAGCGACGCTCGGCTACAATTGAGCGAAGCTCCATAAGGCGGTTGTCATACATCTCCTTGACTTCGGGGAAGAATACGAAGGGATTCTCTACATCACCACCAAGATTCTTTATTGTATTAATATATGCGTCGCCGCCAAGAGGTGCACCGTGTGTGCCGCAGTCAAATTCGTAGCTGCTGCCATCGGCACGACGTGCTCCCTTACCCATTACGGTGTTACCGATAATAAGGGTGGGGCGCTCCTGCTCGGCCTTGGCCTCGGTGAGTGCTGCACGAATAGCGTCGCAGTCGTTACCATCTATTGTAATTACTTTCCAACCCCAAGCCTCGTATTTCTTGGCTGTGTCCTCGAACATTACCTGGTCGCAACGTGTCGAGAGCTGTATCTGGTTGGCGTCGTAGAACATAATAAGGTTATTGAGCTTAAGATAACCTGCCATACGACCGGCTCCTTGTGAAATCTCTTCCTGTATACCACCATCCGAGATAAATGCGTAGATGGTCTGTCCCATAACCTCGCTGCCCAAACGTGCCTCAAGGAACTTGGCTGCTATGGCTGCACCCACTGCGTAGGTGTGTCCCTGACCAAGAGGACCCGATGTGTTCTCGATGCCACGAGCAAAGTTTACCTCGGGGTGACCGGGGGTGTTGCTCTTCCATTGACGAAGCTGCTTGAGGTCGTCCATTGTGTATTTGTCGGAGAGAGCAAGTACGGCGTAAAGCATTGGAGACATATGTCCGGGGTCGAGGAAAAAACGGTCGCGACCCTCCCAAAGGGGATTCTCGGGGTCATAAACCAAAAACTCGGAGTATAGTACATTAATAAAGTCTGCACCACCCATTGCACCACCGGGGTGTCCCGACTTTGCTTTCTCTACCATTGCAGCAGTAAGGATACGGATATTGTCTGCTGCTTTGTTCATCAGTTGCTTGCTGTTCATACTTTCTTATGAGGTTAGTTGAAAACAGTATTCATTAAATATTATTGCAAAAGTAGTACAATTTGTTGGATTGAGGAAAATATTTAGCTACAGTTTTTCTCTAAGAGCTGTTTTTGGTGTAAAAATAATTGGTAATAGATGTTAATTTCTCTTTTTTGCGTTAATATTGTGTTATCTTCGCATCGAAAAAATAGAAAGTTTATGCTTATAAGAATAATCGCAGGGCAGCTTGGTATTGCTGCCGACAGGGTAAAGAATACTGTTGAATTGTTGAACGATGGGGCTACTGTTCCCTTTATTGCTCGTTACCGAAAAGAGGCCACGGGTGGATTGGATGAGGTTGCCATTGGTAATATTAAGGAGCTGTACGAGAAACTGCAGGCTATTGTGCAACGTAAGGATACAATAATCACTACAATAGAGGAGCAGGGGAAACTAACTCCCGAACTGAAGAAACGTATCGAGGAGTGTTTCGACAGTGTTGAGTTGGAGGATATTTATCTGCCTTACCGTCCCAAACGTCGCACACGCGCCACGATGGCCAAGGAGCGTGGTCTTGAGCCGCTTGCCAATCTTATTATGTTGCAGCAGGTGGCCGATGTAAAGGGTAGGGCGCAGGCATATATAAATAAGGAGGTGCCTACAGTTGATGATGCTGTTGCGGGTGCTTGCGATATTATTGCCGAGCGTGTCTCCGAGGATGAGTGGGCGCGTAACAGTGTGCGCAGGCTCTTTGGCCGTCGGGGAACTATTACTTCAAAGGTTGTCAAGGGTAAGGAGGCCGATGGAATAAAATATGCCGATTATTACGAGTGGAGCGAGCCTGTGCAGCGTGTAACGTCGCACCGTCTGCTGGCGATGATGCGTGGCGAGGAGGAGGGCTTTCTGCGTCTCTCTATCACGGTAGATAATGACGAGGCTGTAGAAATGCTCGGTCGTCACTTTATTAAGCGTGGCTCGGCATCGGCCGAATATATGCAGATGGCTGTTACCGATGGCTTTAAGCGTCTCTTGGCTCCGTCGATAGAGAATGAGACGATGGGAAGCACCAAAGAGCGTGCCGATGATGAGGCTATTGCTGTCTTTGCCGAGAATCTGCGTCAATTGTTAT
>JAGCKB010000365.1 GCA_017647725.1 Bacteroidaceae bacterium | reverse complement strand
TAGTGCGACGCAAAGCAACATCGCGCGAACGAAGCGAGAAGAGCTGCAACTGCATTTTCAGATAACCCATCACAGCAATGAGCAGCACGCTCCATCCCAAGAAGAGAACCGCAAATACAAAGACCACAAAAATAATTCCCTCGTCGCTCCAATCAAAATCTTTCACAGTGTAGGTAAAATAGTACTCGGGTATCGCCGAGGATAGCTCCTTATGCAGCTGCGCAGCCGTTGCACCGGGCGTAAGCTCGAACAGCAATCCTATGGTACGATAATATTCGTGCGGCAACTCCCCCACAATAAAAATACCACTGAAGCTATCGTCAAGATGGTCGGCGGTATTAAGCACGTCGCTTATAGTGAGCCTCTTGCCGTCTATTGTCAGGCCGCGAGGGTCGGCTCCCTTGCCATAGACCTTATCGCGAATATCGGCGGTTATAAGCACATCGCCCTCTTTAAGTTCGGGGATTCTCTCTCCCGTAACAGCGCTGTTGTAATACCGGTTATGAAAAAAGCGCGGCGAGCACATTGCATAGTGTGTCATAAGAATCTTTTTTCCGCCATCTTTTGTCTCGTACTCGGTATCCTTACCCATCCACATACTCATAAAATGCCATTCGCGCAGCGAGGGGAGCTCGCTCTCGCTCACACGCTTAAAGAAATTATAGTCGACCCACTCCTCGTCGCCCAACTGAATGTCGGCAAAATTCTCGTCGAGTGTTTTTCTATTTTTATACTGCTCCTCACTCATTTTATATGCGTGAAAGGTAGCGATTCGTGTGTCAATCTCGGATAGGTAAATATCCAAGATGACGCTTTTCATTATATAAAGGGTTATAGCGAAACAGACTGTTCCCACTGCAAGACTCAGCACTGATATTGTATTCTGTGTCTTGTATTTCAACAGGTTGCGCCAAGCTGTTTTAAGATAGTGTATAATCATTGTTTTGTTTGTTTTAATTGTTAATTATTTTGTTGCAACATTTTCATTTTATAATTTCACAAAAGTAATTTTTATTGCTCAATTATTACCTCCTCGGCATTGCCTATTCTGTCGTATCCGCTGACAATGACTCGGTCGCCCGGTTTAAGACCGCTTATAACCTCGAACTGCTCGGGGTTCTGACGGCCAATCTCAATTGGAACACGTCGGGCAATGTTTGTTCCCTCATCGATACGGAAAATCCACTCGCCACTGTTCTTCTGGTAGAAATCGCCTCGGGGAATTACTACTGCCTGTTCGGGTTGTCCAAGCTCTACCTTTACGCGATAACTCTTTCCCAATCGAATATTCTGTGGAATAGAGTCGTTGAACAGAAGGTCAACGGCAAACTTACGCTCTTTAACCTCGGGTACCACCCTGCTTATGCGCAGTCCAAAGGTATCCTCTTTCTGCACGATGGCAGCAGGAAGTCCCGCAAAAATTCTTTCGACATAATATTCGCTGAGCTGCGTACTCACCTTATATTCATTCATAATCTTTAAATCGCCCACCTTTGAACCGGCAGATACCTGTTGCCCGATGATAAGATTAAGATGTCCCAACTGTCCGTCGCAAGGGGCACGCACCACAAGTCCCGATGTACGTTGCTGCGAAGCAAGCAGCTTGCGGTGTGCAGCCTCGCGGTCGGCAACAATCATTTCGCGTCTTAGGATTGTTGCAGCCGAGTCCTGTTTTAGGCTCTGCATCTGCAACAACAGTTTATTATGCAGATGCTCGTTCTCGGCCTCAACAATATCAAGTTCGGCACGGCTCTTGATGCCCATAGAAAACTCCTCGCGGCTCTGTGTCAGTTTACGCTCTAACAGGCCAATCTGATACTGCTGTTCAAGAGCCTGCATCCTAAGGTCTATGCTCTTCTGCTCCATCTGAATCTCCTGCTCGTGCAGGTTGCGCCGGTTTTTCTCCCACTGCGCACGCTCCTCATCAATAGAGCGCAGAAGGTCGGGATTACCAAGAACAAGGATTGTATCACCCTGACGCAGCATAGCACCCTCTTCGCAAGCTATCCTTTGAACAAAGCCACTCTCAAGAGCATTCAGCTGAATGGTCATTATGGGGTGGATAATTCCCTCGGCTTCGACAAACTCGGTAAAGGCACTCTCTTTTACCTCGGCAATGCGCAAACGCTCTTGCGACACACTGCGACGCGAAGGCAGTATAATAAGTACTATCGTGTAGATTATTATCGCGGCAAGACCGGTGCCTGCAATAATGTGAATAAGGTACTTTTTGTACCATGGTTTTGGTGGTCGTTTAATATCCATATAATCGTTATTTATAAGTTCTTATTTTTTTCAGGCGATTGAAAATCGCAGTTACACATCAATAATGGTTGCGAGTAGGGGCGATTTGTAATCGCCCGAAACAAGGCAAAGC
>JAGCKB010000364.1 GCA_017647725.1 Bacteroidaceae bacterium | reverse complement strand
TTTCTTGTTCTCGAACGGATGGTCATAGCTACCCCAATTCTCGCTGTATGTGTACTGAAGGCGGTAGGCAAGAGG
This sequence comes from Bacteroidaceae bacterium, assembly GCA_017647725.1. Lineage (GTDB taxonomy): Bacteria > Bacteroidota > Bacteroidia > Bacteroidales > Bacteroidaceae > HGM04593. Next base: position 18,386 of record JAGCKB010000364.1, on the reverse strand, counting down.
GAACCACTCGTCAAACGTACCATTAATTCCTGCATTGTGTGCTATAATGCGGTTGCTGCGGAATTGTAATTTACCGTTGCTGTTATATGCCGGGGCGATTATCAGCGGATTGCCTATACCCATTCCCCAATGGTGCCATCCCGGATATATTCCGTGATTGTAATAGTTGTCGGCTCCATCCATCTGCTCGCTGAAGTGGTCGCTAGGGTCGTGGTATAGTGCACCGCTTTGCTCATGTGTTGTAAGGTACTCGTATTGTAGCGATGTAATGAATGGTAGCTTGCAGCTTTTGTTTGTTAGGCGTATGCCAAGCAAGAAATCTTTCCAAGGATAATAAATTATATTTTTATTGCCATTTCTGTCCGATTGATACTCGAAAAAGAAGAGCTGTGAAAAATCTTCGAAGAGGTGCTCGCCGTATAGTCTTATATCTACCTCTTTTGTAGGTATAATAAATGCTGCGTGCCAATTTCCTATCTGGTTTCCCGAGATGTTTGTCTGCTCTTTCTCGGGTGTGTCGTCGCTACCGCTGAGGGGAATGAATGCTTTCCAATAGTCGGCAAGTGAATGGGGCATAGAGAGTACTTTGCCGTCGGCGTGAGTGTATATTTCGCCTCCGAATTGTGTGTGCAGCTCTAATCCGCCTTCGAATAACAGTGGAAATTTATCGGCTTTTCCTATGCGCAGAAAACCGGCCTTGCTGTGGTAGAGTATATTTTTACCGTATCTTTCGGATGGCATCTGCTGTGTGTGCTCCTTTTGAAAATTCTCGTCAGTGAGCATACCATAAGATATATGTCCGCGCAGATGAAGCCACCCATTTGTGCCTGGGAATGGAACGTAACGCGGTATCTCAATGCGTACTTGTGGAATTGGGCGACTATTGCCGCTGTGCAGGAGGCTGCCGCTGCCAAGATTGCTTGCCGGTAGGCTGTAGAGATTGGGAAAGTACCTGTTGGCAAAATTCGTGGCGAGAGACGTACCGTCGAACATGTTTTCGTTGCAGGTCTCGGAGAAGCGCTCTTTGCTGCCTATGGTTAGACGCAGGATGCGCCAATCGGCCTCAATAAATGCCTGTTGGAAGAGAATTTCCCGGCCTCGCTCCAATGAGTTGGTGTATGTCTCGCCTAATCTTATATCGGCGCCTATCTTATAGGTCAGCTCTCCATTCTTGTCCAATTTCCCCTCACCAAGCACTCCTAAACGCATATATCCGTCATTCCTTGCGACGTTGTTCATTCCCTGGCGCAAAGCAGTAAACCAATATGGCGCATTCTTGCCATCGGATATATGGTGGTTGTATTGTACGATGTAGCTTAATGTACTGTTGTTTTGCGCTTTTGCTAAAGTAGCGACAGCGAGTAGCAGTGTTGCGAAAATTATGCCTATTTTGTGATACATCTTTATCTCTGTTATTTTATTGCAAAGTTATTGCTTTCCTCGTTGAAATCCAAGAGTGAAGTGTTTTTATTCTCGTTCTGTGAAAAAGGATACGATGTATTGATAAAATCGATGGCTGCTATTAGTAAAACAAATAGCTTTAAATAATTTTAGAATATATAAGTGAGTAAATTTGCATCGCGAAATTGCGTTAAATAGCAACGCATAAGAACACCGGAAATCTATAACTTTAAATAATTTTATTATGTTTAAAAATTTTCACGGATTTAATGTTCTGGAGAAACTTCAGAAGGATAAATCTCACAAGAGAGAGAGAAAACTGCCTCTTAACTTAATGAAATTTATTGTTATTGCAGTAATTTCAATAGGTGTGGCAATGTTGCCTACAACATTCTTTGGCATTGAGGGATTGACCGATGTTCATCAGCGTATCATTGCTCTGTTCTTGTTTGCGGCACTTATGTGGCTTACCGAGTCAATGCCCTCTTGGGTTACATCTATGATTGTGGTTACTGTGATGCTTTTAACAGTCTCTACAAGTGCCTTTAACTTCTTGCGCCCCGAGAATAATGCAGGATTGGTACCTTTCAAGAGCATTATGGCTTGTTTTGCAAATCCCACAATTATGCTGTTCATTGGTGGATTTGTACTTGCGATTGGATTGACAAAAGTTAAGCTCGACGTTGCTCTTGCTCGTGTTCTTCTTAAACCTTTCGGTACACAATCAGAGATTGTACTTCTTGGCTTTATCCTTGTAACTGCAATTTTCTCGGCTTTCGTGAGCAACACTGCAACCGCAGCTATGATGTTGGCATTCCTTACACCTGTACTTCGTTCGCTTCCTGCCGATGGTAAGGGTCGTATTGCGCTTGCATTGGCAATTCCTATTGGTGCTAACCTCGGTGGTATGATGACTCCCATTGGTACACCTCCCAATATGATTGCGTTGGATTATCTATCATCTCAGAATATGGGAATCAGCTTTGTCGATTGGACTATAAAGATGACTCCGTTCGTACTTGTTCTTCTTTTCCTTTCTTGGTTGCTTCTGCGTTTTATGTTCCCCTTCAAGCAAAAGGAGATTAAGATTGAGATTGAGGGTAATATTCATTGGGATTTCAAGACATGGTCTGTTGTTGCTGCTTTTGCTGTAACCATCTTCATGTGGATGTTTGGTACCGACCTTTGGGGTGTTGATACCAATGTTGTGGCAATGATTCCTATTGCAATTTTCTGTGCAACAGGTATTCTTACACGTCGCGATCTTGAGGAAATTAACTGGAGCGTACTGTGGATGGTAGCCGGTGGTTTTGCCCTTGGTGTAGCATTGAACTATTCTGATTCTAACTCTGCAAGTTTGAGCAGTCTTATTGTAGAGTCTGTTCCTTTCGATAACTTCTCACCGCTGGTTGTAATGATTCTTGCAGGTCTTATTTGCTTTGGCTTCTCAAACTTTATTTCTCACTCGGCAGCAACATCGTTGCTGGTTCCTGTCCTTGGCGTTATTGCAGGCGGTCTTGGCTCGGCTCTCAGTGAGTATGGTGGTGCACAGGCGATGTTGGTTGGTATTGCCATCGCTTCGTCGGTTTCTATGATTCTTCCCATCAGTACACCTCCCAATGCTATTGCTCACTCAACAGGTTTCATCGAGCAGAAGGATATGATGAAGGTTGGTATCATTGTTGGTATTATGGGTCTTGTACTCGGATATGCAATGCTTATATTCATCGGATTCTAATTAGAACACATTATAAATAGATTTTCTGCTCCACATAACAATTATGTGGAGCAGATTTCTTATATTCGCAACATTGAATTTGAATGTATGGAACTGAGGCAACTGAAATATTTCGTAAAAAGCGCCGAGTATCTAAACTTTTCCGAGGCTGCAAAACGACTGTTTATAACGCAGAGTACTCTGTCGCAGCAGATTAAGCAGCTTGAGTTTGAACTCGGATTTACCCTTTTTACGCGTAACAGTCGCCACATTGCACTAACCGAGGCAGGTGAAGAGTTTCTACCATTTGCCAAGCGCACCATTCAGGATGCCGAAGATGGGGTACAGCGTCTTTATGACCTTCAGCACGTAAGGACGGGTACTCTGAGAGTGGGAGTAACATACAGCCTAAGCACTGTGCTCACCGAGGGTGTGTTGGAGTTTATGAAGCGTTATCCTGGCATAAGGCTTGAGATATGCTATAAAACAGTTAACGAACTGCTTGAACTGTTACGTAATAATCGTCTCGATTTTATTCTATCGTACAAGCCTCTTACCGAGATTCCCGAAGTCGACTCGATGCCGCGGTTTGAGAATGCTTTGGCTGTAGTTGTTAACAAGGAACATCCATTGGCTTCGCGACGTAAGGTGAAACTTGAGGATTTGCAAAAGCAGAAGCTGGTGTTGCCGGCTGTCGGACTGCAGGCACGTATGATGCTCGACCGACTAATGGAAAACAAAGAATTTACGTTATCGTCGCACGTTGAGCTGAACGAGACAAATATCTTGTTGCAGTTGGTGGCCTCGAGTGGTTATGCCACAATCCTCTCATCATCGGCTGTGTTTGGTAACAACCGCTTTCGCTCCATTGTACTAGACGAGCCGGGGAATGTGATGGAGGCATCGTTACTGCGTTTGCGTGGTGCTTATCAAAAAGCTTCGGCAAAGGAGTTTATTGCAATCTTGCTCGATACCGATGCCGTTAAGCGGCGACTGGTAAATTGGTTCGATTAAGATGTTTACAACAAAAAAACAAAATATAATTATGGTTGAAAAATACAGCGCCGTAAAGCGTATCCCGAGTTTTGATGTAGATATGTCGGGTACATTGCGCCCCACATCGTTCCTTAATTTTGCACAAGAGGCTGCAAATATCCACGCCGACTATATTGGTGTAGGATACGACTCGATGCACGTTACACGCAAGGCGTGGGTGCTATCCAAGATGCACGTGATATTTCATAGATTGCCCAAGTGGAGAGAACATATTAATATCCAGTCGTGGCATAAGGGAGCAAACGGTTACCAATTCTTTCGTGATTTCGTAGTGTTCGACACCGAAGGAAAAGAGAAACTTATCTCGGCTACCACATCGTGGCTGGTAATTGATATCGATAGCCGTCGTCTCTCCAAATATCCCGAGCTTGCCGGTGATGCCGAGAAGTGTATCACCGAGGATGTAATTGCCGAGCCTGCTCCCAAAGTGGTTATGCCAAAGGATGCAGAGCCGCAGCTGATATTGTCACACGCTGTAAACTACTCGGACCTTGATATGAACGCTCACGTGAATAACGTGAAATATACCGAGTGGGCGATGAATGTAATTGAACTTGATGTGGTGAATACACGACCTGTAAAGGAACTTGTAATAAACTTCAATAACGAGGTAAAGGCGGGTGATGTGGTCGAACTTTATCGTCATCGCGAAGATGCTGAAGATGGAACAATCGTTTACATAATAGAAGGTAGAGTAGAGGGCAAAACTTCTTTCGTAGAGAAACTTATATTTTAATTAAAGTTATTTGTTTCTAATATGTAAAACATAGAGAGGGGAGATGTTAAGCTCCCCTCTCTATGTTTTACACAAGTATTTATCTGTGCGTATGATTGCTTTATTGTAACTATGGAGATGCTCGAATTGATGATTAATTAAAAAAATGATGTAGAAAGATAGATTATGTAACTTTACAAACTCTATATAAAAAAGACCAATAGATAAAATTAAATGCTATGTAATGAAATGTGATTGCAGTGTGGCATTATGATTCATAACTACTCGAATATGACTAATGACGATTTGAAATACAAACCTACAGGATATTCCTACCGCGTAGATGAAAACGTCTGGGCAGGGGAATATCCTGTGTGGGAATGGGAACAAGGTGCAGGAATATGTCAACTTAGATTGTTTACGGATTTTGGCATCAATTGTTTCCTTGACCTTACCGAAAATGGCGAGATGCCTCCGTATGCTTCGTTCTTGCCCAATAACATCAGTCGTTACTCGTTACCTATCCCGAATGGTTGCATCCCGCATAGTGTCAGATGGGTAGTCGATTTGTTCCGCATTATCGGAGATAAGTTCGATAACAGACAAGGAACCAAGCTATATATTCATTGTCAAGGCGGTGTAGGTCGCACAGGAACAATTGTAGCGTGCTATTACATCTACTTCAAAGGAATGAGTGCCGATGAAGCACTTGCCGAAATGAGAAAAGGTTATGCCACACACGGTCGTTCCGTCTGGATGTCTACGCCCGAAAATGATGCACAAGTGAATTTTATATATGAATTTGCCAATACATATAGACAATGGAAATAGAATATAGATATGAGCATTTACCTCAGTTGGAAAAATTACCTCTGCGGCAGCACATTGTGGTACTAAGCGGTGCCGGAATGAGCGCAGAGAGCGGATTATCTACTTTTCGCGATAAAGACGGTTTGTGGAAACAATACGATTGGAAAAGATTGGCTAGTGCTGCCGGATTCTATGAAGATCCTGAGGCGGTATTGGAGTTCTATAATATGCGCCGTAAGCGCTTGTTGGAGGTTGAACCCAACCACGCCCATCGGTTGATTGCAGAACTGGAGAAATGGCACGATGTAACTATCATTACACAGAATGTAGACAATTTGCACGAACGTGCAGGAAGTAGTAATGTAATTCATCTGCACGGCGAATTGGCAAAGGTTACCTCTTCCGTCGACAGAAATAATCCGGACTGTATCAAAGAACTTCCGCTTGATATTCCTATTAGCATTGGTGACAAGGCTGCTGATGGCTCGCAACTACGCCCTTATATAGTATGGTTCGGAGAGTTTGTTTCGGACTTTGAAAAAGCAGTTAAGATTGTTCGTGAAGCAGATGTTTTCTTAGCAATAGGTACCTCTTTGACCGTTCAGCCTGCTGCAAGTTTGGTCAGCTATGCTCACCCCGAAGTCCCTAAGTTTATCATCAATTCAGGCGAAGTATATAACCTTTATGACAATCATTTTCCCGAAGGCTACGAGTATATCAAAGAGAATGCAACAACAGGTGTTGAAACTTTTATTGAGAGGTTGATAGAATTGTTCAGCTTGTATCATCAGTAATAATGAGAAACTGTTTTTTATCATCCATTAGGGTCATCACTTAGGATGATGTCCTTGCCTCTATGCTATAAAAGACTAAACTATTATAACTATGACAAAAATTTGTTTTCCCCATTACAAAAAAGGTGAGTTCGCATCACTCACTGAGGCACTGGAGTTTCTAAATCGTGAAACTAACTCTATATGGTGTCATACGTTATGCGATATTGTAAAATATAACATCTGTTACCGCAATCACTTGCGCCGATATGGTGTAGAGGAACTTATAATCCGACTCACCGAGGAGGCACCACAACTAAAGGACGAGAATGCACTGCTTCATCGCTTGTGTGAATGGGCAACCAAAGAGATACTTGCCGATTACGATATTCAGTGCTACAATGTCAATGATAAAGTAACCATTCTTGGCCACACGTTTAATGGACTGAAGGATATCCGCGAGCACGTCGAGTTGTATGGTCGTGATGGATACGATGGCTTGTATTGTTTCGCACCAAGCGAGAAGCAACAGTACGATGATGTTCACATAGGAAGCCTATACGAGAACTATCCGGTGTTCGATATCTATGACCTTGCCGATGATCGTACTTATCAGAATTATATCTTTCGACAGGCGCCTATCTCAGAGGATGATATGAAGATGGCATTTAAAACTTACCACAAAGCCAACTTCTGTATGGTTCACGAGGCGATACCCGAAGAGATGCTGCCTATTCTCTATTACCGAGGTGATGGCAAATATATGCTGCTGGCAACAAATAAGTCATTGTGTGATGATGTATCTATCAATGGGGAAAGCTGAATAATTCACTCTTAAAGTAAGAAGCAGTTTAAATTTCTAAAAACAATATTCATATAGAAACTGACGGTTTCGTCGTTTTTTATATTCAAAAATGCCTGTTTGTTTCTCCTTTGCGGTTACATAGCCCGCTATGCGCCCTTAAAATATAAATAAACATCCAATTTTTGCTCTATAAAAAACTTGACGATATAAATTTAAACAGCTTCTAATACTTCTCGCCTTGATACAAGGATTATTTCACAGATGCGTAAAAAAACGCACCGGATTTTGCGGTTTGAAAATTAGTTAATATTATTGCGTAATGTTTGCGCTCGAGGTATGGACATAAGATTACTTTTAAATACAGGCATTGAGAATATTGACACTGTTTATGGCGGGGTAAGAGGTACAACACTCTCATCTCGTCACAACTTGCGACATTGGCAGAACGTAGTTCAAAGTGGTGTTAGGACAGTTATTGAGCTACGTGATGGGGATCATTCCGATAGACTGTGCAGTTTGTGCGAGCAAAACAACATTCGCTACTTTGCGTTCCCACTGGATAGTCACACCGTACCCAACGAAGTGATTGCAACCAAATTGCAGCAACTTTTTGAAATTATAGATGGCGGGGATTTCTACATTGCTTGCGCTATGGGGTTGCATCGTACAGATATGGCATTGTCTATATATTGGATGTTTCACGGAGCTGAACTTCAGCTTTGTCCGCCATATTTGAAGGGACATTTCCCTATGCCCGATTCAAGACGCAAAGGTGTTGACCCAAGTAAGATATTCCGCAGACTCAATAGCTTGTACGAATATCTTTGTGATAATAGAGTGATTGAAATTCCTGATAAGCAGACATTTGCCCTGCGTAGAAAAGAGTTGATTGAATATTCAAAAACAAAAGCAAATATATAGCCGGAATTTATTGCATGAGGAATAAAAAAACTATGAAGATAAAATATACAACCTTTTCAGAAGCAGGAGTACGGCGAGCTAATCAAGATGTGTGTCGTGTCGTTGAAATCTCTGATTGCGACATGATATTGATGGTCGTATGCGATGGTATGGGTGGACATGCTTTGGGCGATGTGGCAGCTGAAACTGTGTGCAATGCTGTTTGTGACTATTGGGAAACGCATACCGATTGTAACGACTCTGCCCTGAAGACAATAGAGGCTTGCCGACAAGCATCCGACGCACTTTACAAACGCTCACGGGTAGTTCGACCAATTGAGATGGGAACAACTCTTGTTATGGCTGGCGTGGAAGGTAATAAAGTAACTAGTGCGCATTGCGGTGACAGCCGTTGTTACTTGTTGCGCGATGGCGGAGTTGTGTATCAGACACAAGACCATTCAGATTTCCATATTGGTTCAGAGGTTGTATCAAAGTGTTTCTTTTCAATGGCACCGGAAATTGCAGTACCCGATGTTGCACAGTTTGAAGTGAAACGTGGCGACAGAATCTTCCTTTGTTCCGATGGAGTATACAGGTCTATGGCGCCGCAAATATTGACAGCGAGGTTACAGGATTATAAACCATTGGAAGTGGTAGCAGACGTAATAAAATTCTTGTGCGAAAAATATTCGAAAGATAATTACACCGGAATATTGGCCGAGATTGTATAATTCTTTTTTTATACAATAGATAGATTAAAGAGTAATGGTCACTCTTTAGTGATATTGACAAGTAATATACATTACAAAAATGGCTTCGAGATTGCACCCGAAGCCATTTTTGTAATGTATTGGAGCTACTCCTTAACAATAAAAAATCGTGGAATATTGCAACCAATGTAATTGCCTATAACTGCCATTATCCAAGCAACGAGCATCCACAAATGGCATTCACCTTGATAGATGGCTACTGCATAATAAAAAATGTCGGCAACGCAGTGGGGTAGTCCACAAAGGATGAACGTGGGAACGCCAAATAGTAGTGGCAGGTAGTTGTTCTTCTGTGCACCATATACAGCGAGTGACATAATTATTCCGGTACCGATTCCAGTGATTAACACAGCCTCGGGTGATGCATTCTGTCGGCTACTGAGTATCTTTTCAAGTGTCTCGGTAATCTGTGGATTACTACTGTAAATAGTAAATATTGCGGTGAGAAAACAGCCTATTCCATTTGCTATGAGCATTGGGAGTAGAAGAATCTGCTCTTTAAGTGGCAGAAATCCGGCCTTTCCTGTAAATAGTTGCGACTTACACATTACAACACACATAAGACCGAAAGCAAAGAGTACTGCTCCTGCTATTCCGCCTACGTTCAGATAGGTCAGTCCACCTATACCAATGAGCAGGCCGGCGAATATTGACGGTTTGATTATTGCTTTCATTTTTGTGTGTGTTTTTGTGTGTTTGTCTATTGGAAGGGGTTAATCCTCGTCAACCACTATCTCTTCGACGGGAGTCTCTTTTGCAGGGAGCATTCTGCCTGTGATATATAGTTTTATCATCTCCTCTTTGGAGTTATTGTGTATCGATATACTTTTACGAATATTTCCGGGTGCTTTGCGGCGTCCATCGTATGTTACAAATATAGTGTCGCTTGCTCCAGGTTTTATCGCTCCCTCGGGAATTTGAGGAACTGTGCATCCGCACGATGCAAATGCCTGATGTATATATAGGTCGCTGTTACCTGTGTTTGTAAAGACAAAGTAGCATTTTCTTATAGCATCCTCGGCAGGGAAAGTACCTATATTTACTGTCTTTTTCTCAAATGTTATTACAGGGCGTTTGTCGCCTTTATTGCCTGCAAACAGTGATGTTGCAGCAAACAGCGCAATTAATAATATAGACTTTTTCATTTTTTCTTATTTTATATTTATTATCGGTGGCAAAGATAGTCAGAAACGAGCAGGAAATCTGAAGTTACTTCGGAAATTTCGTGCCGGCAATCACACTCTTCGTACCTGTTTTACACCTTTTATATTCTCAATCTTAGCTATCAGCTTGTTTAGTTTCGAGTTTTCGCTAATCATCAATGTCAGTGTACCCGAGAATAGTGTGTCGTGCGACTCGATATTTATTCCACGCATAATAACATCTTTCTCCTGTGTGATAACCGATGTTATGTTGTTTACAATTCCAATATCATCGTGTCCCACAATGCGCAGTGTAACCTGATAGAGTCCTTTGTTGGCAACACTGTCGCTCCAACGAGCTTCAATAACTCGGTAGGGGTAGCGTTCGCGTAGCTGACGTGCATTGACGCAATCGGTTCTGTGAATAGATATTCCGCCATTTATTGTTACGAAGCCAAATATCTCGTCACCAAAAATTGGGGCACAGCATTTCGATAGTTTGTAGTCTATGCCTTTGAGGTTGCGTTCTATAACAAGAACGTCGCTGCGTCCGAGGCTCTCCTTGTCGGTTTGTAGTGTAAAGTCCTGTGCACTCTGAGTGCTCTCGTTGCTCTCGGGGTTGGCGATGGCGTTATAGCGCTTGTATATGTCGCCAATGTCGATGCCTCCCTCGGCTACACGTTGGTAAAAATCGCTCAGTCGCTTGAATCCCATTTTGTGAGTGAGCTGGTCCATAATCGCCTCGTCATACTCAATCTTATGATTCTTGAATTTGCGTATGAGCATCTCGCGTGCCATATCGGCTTGTCGAGCGGTGAGGTCTTTCAGTGCCTGACGTATCTTGGAGCGTGCACGACCTGTCTTTGCTATTGCCAGCCAGGCCTGTTTGGGTGTCTGGCTGTTCGATGTTATAATCTCGACCTGGTCGCCATTGTTTAGTGTGTGGCGAATGGGGACGTTACGCCCGTTTACCAATGCTCCTGTACATTTGCATCCTAATCCTGTGTGTATGCTGAATGCAAAATCAAGTATTGTGGCTCCTTTGGTAAGTCGGTAGAGGTCACCCTTTGGAGTAAATACAAAAATCTCGTCTTTGTATAACTCCATCTTGAATTTATTCTCGCTCACATCTTCCTCGCTAAGGTGCTCAAGCGTGTCACGTATGGATGCAAGCAGGTTGTCGAGCCCTTTTTCGCTCTTTATGCCTTTGTAGCGCCAGTGAGCTGCAAGACCGTGCTCGGCAACGGCATCCATTCGCTCGGTGCGTATCTGCACCTCTACCCAACGACCTTCGGGGCCGATGACGGTGGTGTGGAGCGATTCGTATCCGTTGCTCTTTGGTACCGACAGCCAATCGCGCAAGCGGTTGGGATTGGGTGTGTACATATCGGTAACAATGGAGTATACCTGCCAGCACTCGCTCTTTTCGTTCTGTGGCTCACTGTCTATGATTATACGTATCGCAAAAAGATCGTATATGTTCTCGAATGGCAGTTTCTGACGTTTCATCTTTTGCCATATCGAGTTGATAGACTTTGTGCGTCCCTTAATGCGGTATTTTATATGTGGATTCTTGCGCAGAGCAGTCTCAATGGGGCGAATGAACGATGCCATATAATCCTCTCGCGATGCTGCTGTCTCTTGCAGTTTACGGTCGAGCTCGGCATAAATCTCAGCCTCGGTGTATCTTAGCGATAAGTCCTCCATCTCCGACTTCAGCTTGTAGAAACCCAGCTTGTGAGCAAGAGGTATATAAAGCTTAGATGCCTCGTTTGCTACCTGTTTGCGACCCTCTGCGTCGGACGAGTTAAACAGACGACGCAAAAGCACCAGACGGCTTGCAATCATAATAAGAATTATGCGCATATCGGTGGCAAACGAGAGAAGCAGATTGCGGAAATTTTCGCTCTCTATTGTAGGGCTCTTTGCATAGAGACTGTTTATTTGTGTAAGGTTGGTGAGCATACGTGCTATATTCTCGCCCATACGCTCTTTTACCTCATCAATTGTTACGGTACCTTGTTGTATACATCGGTTAAGCAATATGCTTACGATAATTTCGCGGTGTAATCCAATCTCCTGTCCCACGAGGTAGGCGGTGTGCATATCAAGCACGACGGGGTAGAATCCGAAATTGTCGCGCTCTATCTTTCCCTCAGCAGCACATTTTATGATGCATTGTTTAACGAAACGATAATCCGATGCAGGCAGACGACCCTCGATGTTTCTCTTTAAAAGACGATTCAGGTTAAGAATCTCCTTCTTTTCGTCATCTGTAAGATATGTTATGCTGTGTTGTGTCATTTTAGTCTATTATATGCAATCTTTTTGCGAAGATACATCATCTATCTTTATTTTTTCTTTTATTTATGATATTTTTAGAAATTTATTCCTATTTTTGCGGTTAAGCACGAAATTATGTGTACTTAAGAACTAAACCGTAATTATTTATAAAACTCTAAACTATACCATTTATGATTATCAGCCAAGACGATCAGGCGCTACTTGACAAAAAAGGTATCTCGGCCGAGCAGTTTGCCGAGCAGTTAAAGACATTCAAGACAGGATTCCCTTTCCTAAAGATTGAGGCAGCTGCAACTCCCGAGAAGGGTGTGCTTTGCCCATCAAGCGAAGAGGTAGAGGAGTATATCCAAAAATGGGCAGCTTTCTGCGAGAAGAAACAGACCGTTTTGAAATTTGTTCCTGCTTCGGGTGCTGCAAGCCGTATGTTTAAGGATTTATTCTCGTTCCTCAGTGCCGAGTATAATGTGCCTACAAATGATTTTGAAAAGAAGTTCTTCGATAATATCGAAAAATTTGCATTCTATGCCGACCTTGACACTACTTGCCAGAAGAACTATTCGGCAACAATAAAGGAGCTTGTTGCCGCAGGCAAATATAAAGAGGTCGTATCGAGTCTGCTTGATGCCGATGGAATGAATTACGGAGCGCTTCCCAAAGGATTGCTAAAGTTCCATAACTATGGCAACGATGCACGTACTGCACTTGAAGAGCATCTTGTCGAGGGTGCGCTTTATGCTGCTGCCGATGGCAAGGTTAAACTTCATTTTACAGTATCTACCGACCATCGCGAACTCTTCAAGGCTTTGGTTGCCGAGTGCAAACCGGCTTACGAAGAGAAGTTTGGTGTAGAGTATGAAATTTCATTCTCGGAGCAGAAACCCAGCACCGATACTGTTGCTGCCGATGCCAACAACGAACCCTTCCGCGATAATGGCGAGCTGTTGTTCCGTCCCGGTGGTCACGGTGCACTCATTGAGAATCTTAATGATATTGACGCCGATATTATCTTCATCAAGAATATCGATAATGTTGTTCCCGACCGTCTGAAGGACGACACCGTTACATACAAGAAGTTGCTTGCCGGTATTTTGGTATCGCTTCAGGAGCAGGCATTCGAGTATCTTCGTCTCATTGACAGTGGTAAGTACACTCACGAGCAGATTGAGGAGATGATTCGTTTCGTCCAGCAGAAATTACAGTGCCGTCACGAGGAGATTAAGCATATGGAGGATTGTGAACTTGTTCTCTATCTGCGCAAGAAATTGAATCGTCCAATGCGCGTATGCGGTATGGTTAAGAATGTCGGTGAGCCCGGTGGCGGTCCGTTCTTTGCATACAACCCCGACGGCTCGGTGTCATTGCAGATTCTCGAGAGCTCGCAGATTGATATGAACAATGCCGAGGCAAAGTCAATGTTCGAGAATGGTACACACTTTAACCCTGTTGACCTGGTTTGCGCCGTTAAGGATTATAATGGTGAAAAGTTCAACCTGCCTGCGTTTGTCGACAAGAACACAGGATTTATTTCGCACAAGTCTAAGAGCGGTCGCGAGCTTAAGGCTATGGAGCTTCCCGGTTTGTGGAACGGTGCAATGAGCGATTGGAGTACAATTTTTGTCGAGGTACCTCTTATTACATTTAACCCTGTTAAGACAGTTAACGACCTGTTGCGCGACGTGCATCAGTAATCGTTTTTTATAACATATAAACGGGGAGCGAATTTATTTTTCGCTCCCCGTTTATATTTAAGAGATTGTTTAAAGGATTATCTTACAATAGCTTTTTTACAAGTCCAAACATCTTATATGGCATATAGCGGAAGGGTAGGTCAATCCACGTGGGAGTCTCAACCACCGAGCGGCTGTGCGAGAATGCTTTGTAGCTTTCCTCGCCGTGATATTGTCCCATTCCCGAATTGCCCACTCCTCCAAACGGAATATTCTCGTTGGCAATGTGCATAATGGTATCATTTATGCAGGCGCCACCGGATGAAGTGCTGCGCAAAATCTCTTTTCCTATGCTGCTCTTGCCAAAATAGTAAAGTGCCAATGGCTTCTCGCGTTGGCGTATGAATGATATTGCTTCGTTGCGCTCGTCAAATGTAATCATTGGCAGCACAGGACCGAAAATCTCCTCTTGCATAACTGCTGCATCGGGGCTGACATTGTCGAGCAGGGTAGGCTCGATATATCGCTCTTTGGCATCGGTAGCGCCACCAAATACAATATCTCCATCTTTCAGATAGGACGATACGCGCTCGAATGCTTTATCGTTGACCAGACGTACAAAGTGCTTGCTATCCTTGATCTTCTCGCCGTGCAGTCTCTTAATCTCCTTTGCAAATGCTGCGATGAACTGTGATTTACGCGAGCTGTGTATGAGCAGATAGTCGGGGGCAATGCAGGTCTGTCCGGCATTAAGGGTCTTTCCCCAGGCAATGCGTCGCGCTGCAATCTCTATATTCGCATCGGCATCTACTATGCAGGGGCTCTTGCCACCAAGCTCAAGCACAACAGGGGTGAGATGATCGGCTGCTGCCCTCATCACACTCTTGCCAAGTGCCGGGCTTCCTGTAAAAAATATAATGTCGTGACGAAGCGCAAGCAGCGCCTTGTTGGTGTCGCGGTTACCCTGAACAACGGCAATGTATTTGCTCTCGAAAGTGCTGCCAATCATCTGCTCTAATACCTTCGATACGTTGGGCACGTAGGGCGAGGGTTTTAATATTGCAGTGCATCCCGCCGATATAGCTCCAACAAGAGGGTTCAGCAGCAGTTGAACGGGGTAGTTCCAGGGTGATACGATAAGGGCGCATCCAAGAGGCTCGCTTATTATGCGGCTCTGAGAGGGCATCATCTTCAGCGGTGTACACACTCTCTTGGGACGCATCCATTCTTTCAGGTGTGCGATGTGGTTTTTTATCTCCCCCTCTACAATGCTAAGTTCGGTGAGTATCGCCTCTTCGCTGCTCTTATGAAGGTCGCTCCATAGCGCATCGCATATCTTCGCTTCCCACTCTTTAAGTGCAGCACGCAGTAGCTTTAGTTGTTTGATACGGAACTTGTAACTAAGTGTGTAGCCACTTTCGAAGTAGCGTTGCTGATCATTTCTTATCTCGCCGATTCTCTCGGCCGATGTATTTTGTGTATCCATTATTTTCTTCCTGTAAAATTATCCATAGCGTGGAAAATTCCAACAATCTCGCCAAAGATATAATCAAAAATCGAGGTAGGCAATAATGCTTGGCAGAAGCGTATGAAATGATAGCCAAAGGGTATTCCCTTGAAGTTGCGGTTTTTCTCTATTGCCTTTATTATCTTCTTAGCTGTGGGCTCAGGTTTTAGAATGGGGAAAATGCGCGACTTTACACCGTCGAACATTCCTGTTTTAATGAAGTAGGGGGCAATGGTGGTTATATGCACATTGCTCTTTGCTTGATGTAGCTCTATACGCAGCGAGTCGCTCCAACCAATCATAGCCCATTTACTTGCTGCATATACCGACATCTTGGGGTTTGAGAGCATTCCTGCTGCCGATGCAATATTGCAGATGTGTCCGCTGTTGCGAGTAATCATGTCGGGTAGTACTTGTAACGCAATAATCATTGGTGCTTTAGCATTAATATCCATTGTGCGTTCAATCTCTTTAGTCTGCAGTTTGTCGAATGTTTTATTGCTTGTCACAACTCCTGCATTGTTTATAAGAATGTCAATGTCGCCACATTCCCTAAGTGTGCGCTCATAGCACTCCAGAACAGCTGCGCTGTCCGAAATATCTACTTTGTATCCCTTTACGTTGCCTTTATCGGTAAACTCATCTATTGTGTTTTTTATTCCTTCCTCGTTAATATCCCAGATAATAAGCTGACGAGCACCTTTTTCAAGCACCAAACGTCCCATAATACGTCCTATTCCCGATGCACCACCGGTTATGAGTACACAATTTCCTTTAATCTTTGTCATTTTAATATAAATATAGGTGTTTATTTACGTTTGTTTTATGATTTTATGGATATTTATCCAAAAACGGCTGCAAATGTAGGTGAAAATGAACTAAAAAACAAGTTTTATTGCACAAAATGGTGTAATTTGTGAATATTTAAACAGCTTCTAAGACTGTTTTGTGCTTTTATATGGCATTCCAACAATCTTCTCTATAGGGAAACTTGCCTCTAACATTCCGCTGATTATTGTATCGCGTGCCGAGGTGCTCTGATAGGGGAACAGGTCGAATAGTGGCATTATGGTTGCAAAATGTTCCATAATCTCCGACTGTATACTCTCGTACTCTTTCCAATCGGTGGTATCGGTGAAACAGTAGAACTGAATAGGTAGTCCGTTGCCTGTGGGTTCAAGAGTGCGTACCATTATCAGAAGGTCTTTGCGTATGCGAGGATGGTGTTGCAGGTACATCTCGGCGTATGCGCGGAATACTCCTGCATTCGTCTCTATTGTTCCGTTTGTGGCACACTCACTGTTGTTTGTGTTTGTCATATTTCCTGCATTTTTTTGTCTCACTTTAATGTTTATGTATTCGGCCATTTTACTGTCAATCTCTCTTATCCTGCTAAGATATTCGTCGCTGCAAGGCTTGATATTGTCGAGTTTTATTGTGTATCCGCGCGCTATACGTCGTGCACCGCTTGTGCTCATTCCGCGCCAATTTATAAAACTCTCGTTTATGAGTGTGTAGGGTGGAATAGTGGCTATTGTATTGTCGAAGTTCTGTACTTTAACTATTGTGAGTGAAATATCGGTGACAATACCGTTAATGGAGCTGCCTTGCATCTGAATCCAATCGCCAATACGTACCATATCGTTTTCGAGCAGTAGGAAACCACCTACAAATCCCATTATGCTATCTTTTGTAACCAGCATCAGTACTGCGGCAAATGCTCCTAATCCGCCAATGAGGTAAAGGGGCGACTTGTCGGTAATAACAGATATTACCAATATTGTCATAATTATATAGACAATTATTTTTGCTACTTGTACAAACCCTTTTATAGGTCGGTTTTGCAGTTTTCTGTTACGAAATGCAGTCTCGCCAATGGCTGTTATAAGGCTGTTTATGGCTCGGGTGAGCATAATAATGAAATATATCCATACAAACATCTGCATATAGTGCAGTTTTGTTGTGCCTGCACCGAATACCATAGGCAACAGGGTAGTCATAATAAGAGGGGGTAGTATCGATGTCTGTTTGCGCAGTACATTATGCTCATTTAGTTTTATGAGAAATGTATATTCGCGCATCTTCTGTATTCGCCACAGCGTAAATTGTGCTATACGGTAGATTATTTCAGCAACAAGGAATGCTGCAATTACTATTATAAAAACGTATATAACGGGTTCCACTTTGTCGAGTAATGTTTCGGACAGACCTAATTCCTGTAAAAAACCTTTTATCCACAGCATAATCTCTTTGGCGATAGAACTTGTATCCATAGTTTTTTTATAGATAACAAAAAAAGTTGCCTCGGTTGTTCGTTATATTATATATATTATAGGTATCTTTGCGCTAAAGCGCGACGATTAACTGCATTCGCCGATAATATAATACAATTATAATATGATTGAAATAGGACTTACATACACTGCAACAACAGATGTGTCGCAGGAGAAAAGTGCTCTTGCGATGGGCTCGGGTAATCTAATGGTTTTTGCCACACCTGCATTGGTGGCGCTGATGGAGAATGCAGCAATGATGGCTGTTGCTTCCTCGCTTCCCGAGGGTAGCACAACTGTTGGTGGTGCAATAAACATACAACACACTCGTCCCAGTGGAATGGGGCAAGAGGTTAGTGCTACGGCGCGTCTCGTTGCAGTAGATGGACGTAAGTTATCGTTTGAACTTGTGGCACACGATGCTTGGGGTGTCATAGGCGAGGGTACACACGTGCGCTTCATTGTCGATGCCGAGAGATTTATGGCAAAAGTAAAATAATAGGCCTTGTCGATATAGCTTTCTGAGCTAACGAAGAATAAGGA
>JAGCKB010000363.1 GCA_017647725.1 Bacteroidaceae bacterium | reverse complement strand
TTTGGATTCTCATTGCCAACTCGTGGATGCAGAACCCCGTTGGAATGGAGTTCAACCCCGACACTGTGCGCCACGAAATGGTCGATTTTTGGGCACTTGTATTTAACCCCATTGCCATCTCAAAATTCTTCCACTCGGTATTCAGCGGATGGATGACAGGTGCCATCTTTGTAATTGGCATCAGCTGTTGGTATCTTCTTAAACGTCGCGAGACACGCTTTGCCCTTGCGAGCATACGTGTGGCAGCCATCATTGGAATAATCGGTACTTTTGCGGTGATGCTCAGCGGCGACAGTTCGGGTGTTCAGGCGGCAAAATATCAGCCGATGAAACTTGCAGCTGCCGAGGGACTTAAAGATGGCGGAACGGCTGCCCCCTTCTCTATTGTCCCCGGAATAGAAATTCCCGGTATGCTGTCACTTCTTGCAACACACGATATTGACGGTTATGTCCCCGGAATAAATAACCTGCTCGACGGATACACCACCCCCGATGGTGTGCGCCACCTATCGGCCGACGAGAAGATTGCACGCGGAAAGGCAGCTCTTAATGCCTTTGGCGACTACCGTTCGCTAAAAGAGAGTAACCCCGAGGCTGTAGCCTCCGCACGCGCCACACTCGACGAGAACATCGAATATTTCGGTTACGGATATATCGACTCAAAAAGTGAACTTGTTCCCCCTGTGACACTCATCTATTGGGCTTTCCGCGTAATGGTGGGTATAGGTAGTTTCCTACTTCTTATAATGGTAGCAGTACTATGGAGTGAGCGCAAAGGCAAACTGCAAAAGATGCGTTGGTTGCAGTGGGGCGCCCTACTCTCTATCCCATTGGTATATCTTGCTGGCGAGGCCGGCTGGGTTGTAGCCGAGGTAGGTCGTCAGCCGTGGGTAATCGAGGGGCTTTTACCTGTTAAGGCAGCAGTGTCAAGCGTCAGCGTTGGTGCAGTACAGACAACCTTCTGGATCTTTGTTGCCATCTTCACACTGTTCTTGGTAATTGAGATGCGTATTATGTTCAAGGCCATTGTTCACGGCCCAAATATCGATAACAAATAAATTTGTCTGCTATGATAACATACGAATTTCTTCAGCAATATTGGTGGTTCCTTATAGCCCTTTTGGGTGGACTTCTTGTCTTTCTGCTCTTTGTTCAAGGAGGCAATGCTCTTATCTTTCTTGCAGGAAAAGAGGAGAGCGAGCGCGAACTTATCGTAAACTCCACAGGACGCAAGTGGGAACTCACCTTCACCACCCTTGTAACCTTTGGCGGCGCATTTTTTGCATCGTTCCCCCTATTCTACAGCACAAGCTTCGGCGGAGCCTATTGGGTGTGGATTCTCATTCTTGTGACCTTTGTTTTTCAGGCAGTATCGTACGAGTTCCAGAGCAAGGCAGGTAACCTGCTTGGAAAAAACTGCTTCCGCATTTTCCTGACACTGAACGGATGTCTTGCCCCCCTGCTCATTGGTACTGCAGTAGGAACATTTTTCACCGGTAGCGATTTTTATGTCGACAAAAATGCCGTTGGTAATATAGCTGCGCCCGTTATCAGTCGCTGGGGTAACGAGTGGCACGGATTGGAGGCTGTCGCCAATCCTTTCAATGTTGAGTTTGGATTGATGGTGCTTTTCCTTACAATATCTCTTGGTGCACTTTACCTTATAAATAATATCGAGAGCAAGAAACTTGCAACGCAACTGCGCCGAAGCCTTACCGCCTCTTTTGCACTGTTCCTTGTAATGTTCCTCATTATATGCTACCATCTTATTACGATGGAGGGCTTTGCGGTAGATGCCACAGGTGCAGTGTTTATGGAAAAGGGTAAATACTTTACCAACCTCCTGGAGATGCCTGTTGTACTTATAATGTTGCTTGTTGGCGCAGTGCTTCTTGTTGCAGGTGTTGTGCTTACACTCGTGCGTAAGGATTTTGCTCGCGGAATATGGTTCTCGGCACCCGGAACAGTACTTGCAGTGATGGCGCTCTTTATGATTGCGGGATATAACGGCACTGCCTACTATCCCTCCACTGCCGACCTTGCATCGTCACTGACACTTGCCAACAGTTCGTCGAGCGAGTTCACACTAAGTACAATGGCTGTTGTATCATTATTGATTCCCTTTGTAGTTGCCTACATTACCTATTTCTGGCGTCAGATGGACAAAAAATCCATCACCACCGAAGAGCTTAACAACAGCGAAAAGTATTAGAAGCTGTTTAAACAATATCTGCTATATGATAAATGAGGCGCTCTTATCGGGCGCCTCTTTAATATGATTTACGTCTACGGGCCCGCACAACAAGCAATAATAACTGCTCCGCTTATTTGTAATTAAGAGGAACTCCACAAAGTGGTGAGGAGTTAAAACACCTTACCTAAATCATTGATTTACTCATCAAATCGATTGCGGGCGATTAAAAATCGCCCATACTGTTCGTGAGGTAAGAACTTTATATTCAGCGATAAAACCCATTGTCTGTAGGAGCGCGAGAACAAACTC
>JAGCKB010000362.1 GCA_017647725.1 Bacteroidaceae bacterium | reverse complement strand
CGTGGTATGTTTGTCGTTATTACCGGACTATCGGGTTCGGGAAAATCGTCGGTTGCTTTCGACACTGTTTATGCCGAGGGTCTGCGCCGTTAAGTCGAATCGCTCTCTTCGTATGCCCGTCAGTTTTTGGGACAGATGAACAAGCCCGAATGTGACTTTATAAAGGGTATTCCTCCCGCCATTGCCATTGAGCAGAAGGTCAACAACCGCAATCCGCGTTCTACGGTAGGCACAAGCACCGAGATTTACGAGTATATGAAACTGCTGTATGCCCGTATAGGAAAAACCTACTCGCCCATAAGCGGTACACTCGTAAAGAAAAACAACCCCGAAGACCTTGTTGAGTGTATGAAAAGCCGCCCCGAGGGTACACGCTTTATGCTTCTCTCACCCATCGCCAAGAGAAAAGACCGCAAAATAGAGGAGCAGCTATCCATTTATCTGCAACAGGGATTTACTCGTGTGTGGGTAGATGGAGAGGTCAAGCGCATCGAGGAGTATAAACCCGAAAAGGGCGACACCCCCTATCTGCTCATCGACCGCCTCACAGCATCGTCTTCAAGTGAGACAGTAAGCCGCCTGCTCGATTCTGCCGAAACAGCATTCTACGAGGGTGGTGGCAGCTGCCTCATACAGTTTACCGACGAGGATAAGCCCCACACATTCAGCATACGTTTCGAGGCCGACGGCATAACCTTTGAGGAGCCAAGCGAGATGATGTTCTCGTTCAATTCGCCCATC
This sequence comes from Bacteroidaceae bacterium, assembly GCA_017647725.1. Taxonomy (GTDB): domain Bacteria; phylum Bacteroidota; class Bacteroidia; order Bacteroidales; family Bacteroidaceae; genus HGM04593. The sequence goes on along the minus strand of JAGCKB010000362.1, from coordinate 8,703 downwards.
GGTGCCTGCCCCGAGTGCGAAGGATTCGGACGCATCGTAGGCATTGACGAAGACCTCGTTGTCCCCAATAAATCCTTGAGCATATATGACGGCGCAGTATTCTGTTGGCGAGGCGATAAGATGGGCGAATGGAAAAACGCCTTCTGCCTGCACGCACCCGAGGATAATTTCCCAATCTTCGAGCCATACTATAATCTGACACAGGAGCAGAAAGATTACTTGTGGCACAAAGGTCCCTACATAAGAGAGTATGACGAGCGAATAAGCATCGACAATTTCTTTAAGATGGTGCGCGAGAACCAGTATAAGATACAGTATCGTGTTATGCTTGCCCGCTACCGTGGAAAGCCAATCTGCCCCGTCTGTCACGGAAAGCGTTTGAAGAAGGAGGCCGAATATGTCAAGGTAGGAGGTAAAAGCATCACCGACCTTATTGATATGCCTGTAACACAGCTAAAGGAGTTCTTCGACACCCTGGAGCTTAACGAACACGATGCAGCAGTTGCCAAGCGCATACTCATAGAGATAAAAAGCCGTGTCGACTGCCTCATAGATGTAGGACTCGGATACCTTACTATGAACCGTCTGAGCAACACACTATCGGGTGGAGAGAGCCAGCGTATCAATCTTGTCACCTCATTGGGCAGCAACCTTGTAGGCTCGTTATATATTCTTGACGAGCCCAGCATAGGACTGCACAGCCGCGACACCGAGAGACTTATAAATGTCCTCTACCGTCTGCGCGACCTTGGAAACACTGTAGTCGTTGTAGAGCACGACGAAGAGATTATCCGCGCTGCCGACTATATCATCGACGTTGGCCCTAAGGCTGGTTCTTACGGCGGCAACATCGTATTCTGCGGTAATATGCAGGATATTCGCCCCGACAGCCCCGGATATACAGTAAAATATCTATTGGGCACCGAAACCATCGACCTACCCTCTTTCCGTCGCAGTAGCAACAACTACATAAATATCAACGGAGCACGCGAGAACAATCTCAAAGGGATTAATATAAGCATCCCATTAAACTGTATGACGGTGGTGAGCGGCGTCAGCGGCTCGGGAAAATCGACCCTTGTGCGCGACATTCTTTACCGCTCGCTTATGCGCCATTTCGGACAGGTGTGCGATGCACCGGGACAGCACGACAGCTTAGACGGAGCACTGAGACTCATAAGCGGTGTAGAGTTTGTCGACCAGAATCCCATTGGTAAGTCATCGCGCTCTAACCCCGCCACCTATCTTAAAGTGTACGATGATATTCGCCATCTTTTTGCACAACAACCGCTTGCCAAGCAGTTAGGATTCGGCGCCGGATATTTCTCGTTTAATTCGGAAGGCGGACGCTGCGAAGAGTGCAAGGGCGAAGGTAAGATTAACGTATCAATGCAGTTTATGGCCGACTTGCAATTGGAGTGCGATGTCTGCCACGGCCGACGCTTCAAAAACGAGGTATTAGAGGTTAAATTCCACGACAAAAGCATATACGACATTCTTGAGATGACCGTTGGCGATGCCATTAATTTCTTCCAGGAGCACGGACAGAACAAGATAGCCTCGAACCTGCAACCACTGCAAGATGTAGGCCTTGCCTATATAAAGTTGGGACAATCATCATCGACCCTCTCGGGAGGAGAGAACCAACGAGTAAAGCTCGCCTACTACCTTAGCCGACAGAGCGACCGCCCCACAATGTTTATCTTTGACGAGCCGACAACAGGACTACACTTCCACGACATAAAGAAACTGCTCGACAGTTTCCGCCGCCTGCTCGACCGAGGACACACGCTTTTGATTATAGAGCACAATATGGATGTCATAAAGTGTGCCGACTATCTCATAGACCTTGGCCCCGATGGTGGAGAGAATGGAGGTAATCTTGTGATAGCAGGCACCCCCGAAGAGGTTGCCGCCTGCAAAGAGTCATTTACAGGACATTATCTTAAAGAGAAATTATAATAAAAGAATCAGCACCGATGAAGTGCTGATTCTTTTATTATAAGTATTATAAGTAAGAACTATCTTTCAGACTACTGCGTAGAATACCCCACCAAATACGCCGCAAAGCACAAGAATAAGGATAGGGCTCCATTTAAGGTGACGTAGTGAAATAAAGGCAAATAAGAAGAGCAGCACGCTAACCACAAACTGCACTTTATCCTCGCCCAATGAGCCGAAATTGGCACTATTCATAAGCAGAAGTGCAGCAGAAGCACTTAAACCCACCACAGCAGGGCGCAGAATCTTAAACAGCGCCTCGACACGAGGATGGTGGCTGTACTTCATAAAGAATCGGCTTATCACAAGCATAATTATAAATGAGGGGAGCATCACCGCAAACGAGGCTGTCAGCGAACCAAGCAGGGCCAACAGTTGCGAACCGCCATCGTTAATAACAGCGGTGTAACCAACGTAAGTAGCCGAGTTTATACCTATAGGGCCGGGTGTCATCTGACTTACAGCCACAATATCGGTAAACTCCTGCATACTCATCCACTCGTGTCGTGTAACCACCTCGCCCTGAATAAGAGAGAGCATTCCATACCCACCTCCAAAGCCAAAGAGCCCTATTTTAAAAAAGGTATAGAACAGTTTCAGAAAAAGCATCATACTTTACCCCCTTTCACTCTACCCCAAAGGATACCTGCTACCACTGCAACCATTATTATATAAATAGGAGAGACACCGAAGCAGACAATGAGTAGTGCCGACAGAACAGGTATCCACACATTAGTCCAGCCAATCCTTGCACTCTTTGCCACCGAAAAGACAGGAGCTGCGATAAGGGCTACCACCGCAGGGCGCAACCCCATAAAGATATTGTTCACCACCCTATTATCGCTGAAGCTGCTGAAAAAGAAGGCGATAGCAAGAATTATAAGCACCGAGGGGAGAACATTTCCTATGGCAGCAACAATAGAGCCCCAAACACCTCGCAATTTATATCCTATGAATATGGATATATTCACAGCAAAGACACCCGGCGCTGCTTGTGCAACTGCCAGAAGGTCGAGAAACTCCTCTTTGCTCACCCAGCGATTACGCTCTACAACATCGCGTTCGATGAGTGGTATCATTGCATAACCGCCACCAATGGTAAAAAGTCCTATTTTAAAAAAGGTAATGAACAGTTTTAGCATATCATCTGTAATTCAAGAGGTTGTGTCAAAACAAATTCCGACACAACCTCCTAAAATCATTCTATTGTAAATTTCTTATTACTTAGTCTTTTCGGCTACCCAATTATAGGCATTGCGGAAAATCTCTATCCACGGAGTAACATCGTCTGCGATGTGGTTCTGAGGATAATTTGCACACTGCCAGGGGAATATTGCACGCTCGGGGTGAGGCATCATTGCCACGTGACGACCATTGGCGCTTGCAAGCGCAGCAACGCCATATGACGAGCCGTTGGGATTGGCAGGATAGCCGTCGTAAGAGTAACGAGCAACAATATTATATTGTTCAGCTGCATAGGGAAGGTCGAACTTACCCTCACCGTGAGCAACCCATACACCCAAACGACTATTCGAGAGTGAACCAAACAGTACACTGTTATTCTCGGGAATATTTACGCCAACAAACGACGACTCGAACTTATGCGAGTTATTATGACGCATATATCCGCGCTTCTCGTGCTCGGGATTGATGAGGTTAAGCTCCATCATCAACTGGCAACCGTTACAGATACCCAATGAGAGAGTATCCTCGCGCTGATAGAAGCGGTCGAGTGCAGCCTTGGCCTTAGGATTAAAGAGGAATCCTCCTGCCCAACCCTTAGCCGAGCCAAGAACATCCGAGTTAGAGAATCCACCGCAGAATACGATGAAATTAACCTCGTCAAGTGTCTCGCGACCGCTGATAAGGTCGGTCATTGTAACATCCTTAACATCGAATCCTGCAAGATACATTGCGTATGCCATTTCGCGCTCGCCGTTGGTACCCTTCTCGCGGATGATGGCAGCACGAACGCCCGATTTCTCGCGACGGTCGGCCGACATTCCATAGCTCTCGAGCATACCTGTGAACTTAGCGGGAAGACGGAAGCGCAGAGGCTGCTCCTTATAGTTCTTAAGGCGCTCATCGGCACAACCGTTGAAGCTCTGCTTGCGGTCCATAAGGTAAGAGCTGTCGAACCATACATTGCGATAATGGTCGATGTCGAACAGACGTGTACGCTTCTCCTTTGCCACAGCAATGTGACGTTTCTTAGTGGGAGTACCAATCTTCACGAAGCAGATACCTGCTGCATCAAGAATCTCCTGCATACGACATTTATCCTTATCGGCAACCTGAATAACGAGCGCAGGGTTCTCGGCGAAGAGCAATTTAACGATATCGCTCTCGGCAAGAGCATCGAGGTTAATCTCCATACCACCCTCGACATTAGCAAAGCACATCTCGAGGAGTGTGGTAATGAGTCCACCCGCCGACACGTCGTGTCCTGCAAGAATCAATCCCTCGTTAACCAACGACTGAACAGCATCGAATGCCTCGGCAAAGTACTCGCTGTTCTGCACTGTGGGAACATCGCTGCCCACATAACCCATCGACTGAGCAAATGCCGAACCACCAAGACGCAACATATCGAAACTAAAGTCGATGTGATAGAACGCACTCTTAGGCTCGTTAACCATCACAGGCGAAACAACCTTGCGAACATCGCTCACCTCGCCACCTGCCGATACGATAACTGTTCCCGGGCTTATTACCTTAGAGCCATCGGGATATTTCTGCGTCATCGAGAGAGAGTCCTTACCTGTGGGAACGTTAATCTCAAGGTCGCAGCAGAAATTCGAGAGAGCCTCAACACCGCGATAGAGACGTGCATCCTCGCCCTCCTGTGAGCGACAAGGCCACATCCAGTTAGCACTCAATGAAACTGTCTTTATTCCATTTGTAAGGGGAGCAAGCACAATGTTTGTAAGCGCCTCGGCAACGGCAAGCACCGAACCCTTTGCGGGGTCGGCAAGACCGGCCTGAGGAGCGTGACCTATTGAGGTTGCTATACCCTGACGGCCACGATAATCGAGTGCAACCACGCCACAGTCGCTGAGAGGCAACTGAATCTCGCCCTGACACTGCTGACGTGCAATCTTACCTGTTACCGAACGGTCGACCTTGTTTGTGAGCCAATCCTTACAAGCAACAGCCTCGAGACGAAGCACATCGGTAAGATACTCCTCGATATTCTCTACATCATACTCTGCATTTTTATATTTGCGCTCTACGGTCTTATCTACCATATATGTCTTGGGCGAAGAGCCGAACATCTGGCTAACCGAGAGGTCGAAGGGACGTACACCGTCAGCCTGTTCAAAGGCGAAACGTGCGTCGCCTGTTGTCTCACCTACAACGTACATAGGAGCACGCTCGCGCTCGGCAACCTTACGCACATAGTCAATTGCATCCTCTTTAATAAGCAATCCCATACGCTCCTGCGACTCATTGGCAATAATCTCCTTTGCCGATAGGGTTACATCACCGACGGGCAATTTCGACATATCGATAAGACCACCGCACTCCTCGACAAGTTCCGAGAGACAGTTAACGTGTCCTGCCGAACCGTGGTCGTGGATAGATACAACCGGGTTGGTGTCATCCTCGCACAAAGCACGTACCACGTTGTAAGCACGCTTCTGCATCTCGGCATTTGCACGCTGTACCGCGTTAAGCTCAATTCCCGATGAGTAACGTCCTGTATCAACCGATGATACCGAACCACCACCAAGACCGATGCGATAGTTATCACCACCCATTACAATAACCTTATTACCCTTCTCGGGAGCACCCTTCAAGCAGTCGCGACGTGTACCGTAGCCAACACCGCCGGCAAGCATAATAACCTTATCATATCCGTAAACCTCGTTATTCTCGGCGTGCTCGAATGTAAGCACCGAACCACAGATAAGAGGCTGACCGAATTTGTTTCCAAAGTCCGATGCACCATTAGAGGCCTTGATAAGAATCTGTTCGGGAGTCTGATAGAGCCATTTACGAACAGGGAGAATCTGCTCCCAACGACGGTCGTCATAGGTACGGGGATAAGAGGTCATATATACAGCTGTTCCTGCAATGGGCCAAGAACCTTTACCACCACCCATACGGTCGCGAATCTCTCCACCTGTTCCGGTAGAAGCACCATTGAAAGGCTCTACTGTTGTGGGGAAGTTATGTGTCTCGGCTTTAAGCGAGATTACAGTCTCAATATCTTTTATTACAAAATAGTCGGGCATAGAGTGATCGGCAGGAGCAAACTGCTCGACAACGGGACCCTGTGCAAAAGCCACATTATCCTTATAGGCCGATATTATGCGGTTGGGATTCTCATTTGTGGTGCGCTTAATCATTGCAAATAGCGATGAGGGCATCTCCTCACCGTCGATAATGAATGTTCCGCCGAAAATTTTATGACGGCAGTGCTCCGAATTTATCTGAGCGAAGCCAAACACTTCGCTGTCGGTAAGTTTGCGACCAAGCTCGCCCTCGACACGATGCAGATAATCAATCTCCTCTTTAGAGAGCGCCAATCCCTCGGCCTCGTTGTAGCTATCGAGGTCCTCGATAAATTCAATGGGCTTAGGCTCAATGCTTATTTTAAAGACATTCTGGTCGAGTCCCTTGTACATTCTCTGAAGCATTGGGTCGTACTCGGCATTCTCATCTTTTACAGGAAAATACTCCTCGATACGTGTAATACCCTCGACACCCATATTTTGGGTAATCTCTACTGCGTTTGTACTCCAGGGAGTAACCATCTCGCGGCGCGGACCAACGAAACAGCCCTCTAAAGCCTCACCCTCGATAAGTGTAGCCTCACCGTACAGCCAACAAAGCTTCTGAATCTCTTCTGTGCTCAATGTATGAGAAATTTCGGTGGCAATAACCGATTTTCCCGATGTGCTAAAAAAGTAAATCATATATAAACTTTTGTTAATTATTTCATTCAAAAGAGGTTGCGTAAGATTAATGCACCAACGCATAACATCCCCGCATTATCCGAGTGCGAATATAGCACAAAAAAACGAGACAAAAGCAACAAACCGGCCTATTTATTAAATGTTTAATTATAAAATATATAGGCAGAGATATTTCACATATAAAAGTAAATAATCAACCTTATTGTTTGGGATACGTTATTTTTTATAAATTTGCCATCGGATTTCTATACACAAAGAATTATGGAAAATATTATAATCGGACTTGCAATACCATTTATTGGTACCACGTTGGGAGCCTCTATGGTATTTTTTATACGTAACAAGATGGGCGAATTAAGCAAAAAGATGCTGCTTGGGTTCGCCTCGGGCATTATGGTAGCAGCCAGTTTCTGGTCACTGTTACAGCCTGCAATAGAACAGAGTAGCGACGGTACTTTTATGGGAATACTGCCTGTACTGCTGGGATTTGGTGCAGGAATGGGATTTCTCTTTGCATTGGACTCGCTCATACCCCACCAGCACCTCGACAACTCCAAGGACGAAGGTCTGCGCTCTTCGCTGCCACGCAGCACAAAATTAGCCCTTGCCGTAGCACTGCACAACATCCCCGAGGGAATGGCAGTCGGTGTGGTTTTTGCCGGCATATTGAGCGGGGACACACATCTTACGCTCGCAGGAGCATTTGCCCTATCCATTGGAATGGCAATACAGAATGTCCCCGAGGGGGCGATAATCTCTATGCCGCTGCGCAGCGAGGGCAAAAGCCGACGTCAGGCCTTCACTTTGGGAATGCTCTCGGGACTTGTCGAGCCCATCGCAGCAATAGTCACACTGCTATTCCTCGACAACACAGCATCGGCAATGCCCTTATTGCTGTCATTTGCGGCAGGCGCAATGCTCTATGTCATTGTAGAAGAACTTATTCCCGAGTCACAGATGGGCGAACACAGTAACATCGGCACCATTGGTTTTGCTTTAGGATTTGCCCTGATGATGACACTCGATTCAGTGCTATAATCAGTTTATAAATCAAGGCGATAGAACGGCTATATAAAATTTAAAACACAAAAAGTAAAATTTTACTCGCAAAAAGCCATCCACCCCAAAACTATTTTTTATTACCTTTGCGCGTTACACTTGATTCGTTCCTTTCTATAAGAAACCAATAAATTTTAAGATATGAATTTTGTCCTACTGTTTACAATGATTGTGGCATCGCTGCTGCTGGTATTCGCAGGAATGTTGGTAGCGCGCCTCATCTCGCCACGTACACACAACAGGCAAAAAGGCGAAGCCTACGAGTGCGGAATCCCCACTCAGGGCGAGACCTGGGTACACTTCAAAGCAGGATATTACCTGTTTGCCATTCTGTTCTTGATGTTCGACATTGAGACAGTATTCCTCTTCCCCTGGGCAACTATTGTCAAGGAGATTGGAATGAACGCCTTCTTGGGAGTACTCTTCTTCTTATTCATCCTCACCTTAGGCCTTGCATACGCTTGGCGCAAGAAAGCACTTGAATGGAAATGAAAAAGCCTGCTATCAAATCAATACCTTATGAAGAGTTCAAGGACAACGAGACCCTTGAGGCTCTTATCAACGAGTTAAACAAAGAGCGTACAAATGTCATTGTCGGCAAGCTCGACGACCTCATCAACTGGGGACGCAGTAACTCGCTATGGTCTCTGACCTTTGCCACCAGCTGCTGCGGAATTGAGTTTATGGCAGTTGGAGCAGCCCGTTACGACTTTGCCCGCTT
>JAGCKB010000361.1 GCA_017647725.1 Bacteroidaceae bacterium | reverse complement strand
CCCGATGGTACAATAATCAGTAATGTGAAATAGTATATTATTATGAATGAGAATATTACTTATAGCGCTGCAATGGCGCGACTCGAAGAGATAATGTCGCATATACAAGGCGGAAATGTAGATATTGACAAACTCACCCAGGAACTTGCCGAGGCACAGCAGTTGATAGATTTCTGTCGCAGCCGCATATTCAAAGTAGATGAGGATGTTAAAAAAATGCTTGACACTTTGTCCGATGAATTATAATATATGTTAGGAACTGTTTTGCTGAATTAGAGAAATAATTTTAATAAAATTATGACAGTTTCTAACTATTTGAACAAATTTATGTATCTTCGCACGTTATTGTAGAAAATTATCAACGAATAGAATAAAAACAATATAAAAATGAAAGCTATTGACTGGTCGAATGTTGGTTTCGGATATATGAAAACCGACTACAATGTACGTTGCAGATACTCCAACGGAAAGTGGGGCGAGATTGAGGTGTGCAGCGAAGAGACTCTGAACCTTCATATGGCAGCAACTTGTTTGCACTACGGACAAGAGGCTTTTGAGGGGCTTAAGGCTTTTCGTGGCAAGGATGGCAAGGTACGCATCTTCCGCCTCGAGGCTAATGCCGAGCGTCTGCAAAGCACCTGCGATGGTATTCTAATGCCACAGGTGAGCACCGAAATGTTCCGCGAGATGGTAACAAAGGTGGTAACTCTGAACAAGGATTATATTCCCCCATACGAGAGTGGTGCTTCATTGTATATCCGCCCTCTGCTCATTGGAACAAGTGCTCAGGTAGGTGTGCATCCTGCCAGCGAGTATCTCTTTATCATATTTGTGACACCCGTAGGCCCATATTTTAAGGGTGGATTTGCTACCAATCCCTATGTGATAATACGTGAGTACGACCGTTCGGCACCTCTTGGTACAGGCCGTTACAAGGTAGGAGGAAACTATGCTGCAAGCCTCAGAGCCAATAAATTGGCTCACGATAAGGGCTATTCGTGCGAGTTCTACCTCGATGCTAAAGAGAAAAAATATATCGACGAGTGCGGTGCTGCCAATTTCATCGGAATTAAGGATAATACATACGTGACACCCCTCTCTACCTCAATTTTGCCCTCGATTACCAACCGCAGTTTGCAGCAGCTGGCCAAGGATATGGGCTTGAAAGTGGAGCAGCGTGCTATCCCCGAGGAGGAGCTATCTACCTTTGAGGAGGCAGGTGCTTGTGGTACGGCTGCGGTTATTTCGCCCATAGAGCGCATCGACGACCTTGAGCGTGGCGTCTCTTATGTTATAGCAAAGGATGGCAAGCCGGGGCCTATCTGTACAAAACTGTACGAGAAACTGCGTGCAATACAGTATGGCGATGCGCCCGATACATATAATTGGGTAACAGTTTTAGATATTTAAGAGGTTTCTTAGAAGCTGTTTAAATTTAGAAGCTGTTTAAAATTATATCGCCAAGTTTTTTATAGAGCAAGAATAGAATGTTTATTTATTTTTAAAGGGCGCATAGCGGGCTATGTAACCGCAAAAAAGAAAGAAACAGGCATTATTG
>JAGCKB010000360.1 GCA_017647725.1 Bacteroidaceae bacterium | reverse complement strand
ACCTGCAGGGTGTAAAGGTGCTTGAAACAACTGATGCCTCTCGTTTGAATACTCTTTCCGCAGGAGTATATATTGTAAACGGTACAAAGGTATTGGTAAAGTAAGTTAGTGATTTAGAGTATCAGTAAAACATAACTGCGTGTATCTCAAAATGAAGATCCACGCAGTTATGTATTTAGTAGATTTCCTTACCTTAAAAATGAGTGGCTTGTTCACTATGTGGGTATTTTATCAATTCATTGCACCGATAATAAAATATAAGAAAAGCAAAAGCATTAAAGGCGGCGCTTAGGTCTCAAATGCCAGTTTGCCATTCCTCTAATGTTTTTGCTTTTCTTGTTCTTGTTTTGCTTTGTCTATAATAGAACTCTGCGCTGTGTTATCTATTTAGTGTTTTTAAGATAATCTGTCTCATATCTTCTCCGGGTCCCGGAGCATAGGCTGTTACGATTTTACCCTCTTGGTCGATAATCATATAGCGCGGAACGCCCGATATGTGGTAGTTGCTTTCAAAGGGCGACTCGACTTCGCAATCGGGGAATAGGTTGGTCAGTCCCTGCATATTGCGTTTCTTTATTGTTGTTAACCACTGTTTTTTTGCTGATTTACGATCTATCGATACAGTCAGGAATTTTACGTTGCTGTTATTCTCGAACTCCTTGCTTAGCTCTATGAATGCAGGCATTTTTGCCAGGCAACTGCTGCACCAGGTAGCCCATATATCTATGACTACAACTTTGCCTCGATATTGCGATAGTGTCTGCTCTTTGCCGTTTACATCCTTCAGTGTGGCATCGGGTGCCGGATTACCGGGCATCGTGGGTGCATAGCTGTCGTATAATGCGAGAATTTGCTGTCGCAGGGGAGTGTCGGCTACGTTTTTCTCTATCAATGGGCGTATGCTGTATAGCTCTTCGTTGCAACCCGAGTTTCTAAAGGGGAAGAAGAGCTTGCGCATATATGCCTCGTGTAGTGCGTTGTTCTTGCAGCTGAATACTGTGCGCAGCTTGTCGTAATCGTGATTGTTTATTCCTTTTGCCCTGTAGAATACGGTTACTGTTATTCCGTCGCGTGCTTCCTCAAATGTCGCTCCTTTTTGCATTGCCTCAAGGGTCATATAGTGGTCGGCAAAGCGGGCGGTGTCTCTTGCTAACATAAAGTTGCTTACTATGCTGTCGTCGAAGAGCAGTGTCTCAATGCGGTCGGGTAGCTCGACAATGTCGCTGTTCTTGCCCCTGCAACGAAAGATATATTCACCGCTGTTCCATACATAGTGACACATGTTCTTTGTGCGCAGATTGCTGCTTCCGTTGCCTATTTCCTGCGCGAGGCTGTCGTACAGTGCAATAATCTCTTGCGATGAACTGAAATCTCTCGTTTCCCACGCCTCGTCTACATTGGGTAGCGGGGTGCAGCCTCCTTGTAGCAGTGCAAATGCTGCAACAAGGAGTACTCTTATCTTAGTGAACCTTTGTCTCATTGTTTCTCTCTACCGTATGATATTTTTATAAGGTCTACTCCGTGCTGCTCCATCATATAATCGATGACAATGTCACGCTTCTCGTGTATCATTGGATAGAGGCTCGATGGGTAGCGCTCTTCGAACTCCTCGGGAGTGAGCCACATAATGTTTTTTATGTATGTGGTAAAGAGATTGTAGTTCTTGTTGCTCTTCTCCCAATAGATTGTGCTTGTAAAATATGAGTCGACCCAAACCTGTTTCTTAAGTCCTGTTCCGAAATTGTCGTTAATCATATCTATAAAGCCAAGCTTATACTTGTATTTTGCCGACTCGGGCTTTTTGATGTCCATCGTGTCGTTGAAATTGAATCCTGTCCAAAACTCGTCGGGAGAACCTAACTCGCTTTTCTTGTCAAGATTCTTAATAAGCTCTATTATCAGCATACAGCGCTGTTGCTTAAGTGCATATTCGGCCTCGTTGCTGTTCATCATCTCCTCGGTGAAGCTTATTGCCCAACAGTCGAATGTGCCTTTCATAAGCATCTTGCGTGGGTCGGTATCGGTACCAACGTTGGCGTCTTCATTGCTGTCCTCTCCAAAATCGCGAGGCTCGGTACGCAGATTATCTATCATATAGATTTTTACGGGGAATGCCGAGTTGGCAAACTCTTTACCTATATTGGGGAATATATCCTCTCTGAAATAGTTGACATAGTAGGGAAGCTGCTCTTCGGGTAGGTTCCACGATGGCGCGTCGCGCTCCTCTTCGCTACCTGCTACGTAGATGTCACCTGTTCCTGTTGACACCCACTCTCGATTAAGGTCGGCTTCGGTGACATCTTTGTATAGAAGATAAACTCCAAACTCAGTCTTTATCTCATTTATTATACTGTCGTATTTGCTATCGCCTTGTGGGAATCCACCGCGTATGGGCGAGTAGTTACCCGATGGGGTGATTGCATCCTCGCTCTCGCGACAGGCACTTAGCAGTGCGAGGCTTGCCAATGCTATTATAAGATACTTTTTCATATTCTTGTTCTATTTGGAAACGGTTAAATTTCAGATATAAGCAAAACATTTTTGCTCTTTCATTCTGCAATGTTAATTAGATGTAGTGCTTATTGGTGAACGTTTCTCGGGCAGGGGGTTCTGTATAAGTTTTCCGTTCTTTTGCATTGCCTCGTTGGGAATGGGAATTGTGTACATAAGGTCGCACTCCTCCAATCGGTAGGTGCTGCTATGTCCTTCGCTGTCGTGCCAGGTGTGTGTTATTGCTGGCATTCCCCAACGGCGCAGGTCGAACCAACGCTGTCCCTCGAAACATAGCTCACGACGACGCTCGTCACGTACAAACTCAATAAGCTCGTCTTGGCTGCTGAACTGCTCCTCCTCGAAATCCTCGGGGTCAAAACGTTTTTCGCGCAGGGTGTTCAGTGCGTATGTGGCCTCTTCTTGACGGTTCAACATTGCGCAAGCCTCGGCATAGTTCAGATAGGCCTCGGAGAGACGTAGGCTGCGTCCGAACTCTCCTGTAACCACCTTAGGCAGATAGTAATCTTTCTCTATGGTTGTATTATTCTGAGTCATTGTGATGGTGGTGGGCGCAATGTTTATTTTGCCGTATGCCATATACATCATCTCGTCCGACCATCCTTTGGGTGATGATACAATGTAGCGTGTCAGACGCAGGTCATAGTCGACGAATGTCTCTATAAGTCCCTCTGATGCCTGGAAGTAGGAGTGCATTCTTTGATTGGTATTTGTGTTTGTATTTGTTACATATTCAGAAACCCAACCAAACATATCTTTTATATATCCGTATGGCCATATTGTCTCGCTCGATTTGTTTGAGGCGTATGAGATATAGTTGTTTATTGTGCGACCGTCAAGTGTCGTGGTCATAGGAATATCGTTAAGGTCTTGCAAAGAGAAATTCTTATTCTCTATTATCTGCTTGGCATAGTAGGCTGCCTTTTCCCAATTTTCCATATAAAGATAGGTGCGTGAAAGTACCAACTGTACCATTGGCAGGCTGGTGCGGTAGCTGTTGCTCCACTGCTCGCTCTCAGGTAGCATAAGATAGGCCTCTTCGGCTGTGTGAAGGTCGCTCAGTATCTGGGTATATACCTCGCGGACAGTCTTACGTGCCAGATAGTCGGGGCTTTCCTCTATTGCGCTGTGTAGCTTAAGAGGTACTCCAAGCGAGTCGGGGGCATAGTTATAGGGCATTCCAAAGAGGTTTACAAGGTTCAGGTAGTAAAAACCGCGCAGTGCGTATGCCTGTGCTTTTACCTTGTTTATATTCTCCTCGGTGTCGTTAACCTCGGACAGGTAGTCTATTACTGCGTTTGCTCCAAGTATCAACTCGTAGTAACTCTTGTAGATGTTGGTGGTTCGCATGTTGGCATTATCCATCATTTCGAACATATCGGGTTGCCAAGTGAATGATGCTGTGTATTTATTTGCATCGAATCCACTTGAGGGCTCCTGATAGGAACTTGCTTCGATGTCATCGTCAAGCAGGTTCAGGAAAGCGTTGAATTCGTCGAGGTCATCGCGCTGATAGGCCTCGCCCAAAAGCAACTCGTTAAGTGATACTGCATCTCTGGGCACAAACTCGCTCTTTGAGTTGGGCTCAAGAAAATCACCGCAGGCATTAAGCACCAATAGTGCCGAAATTGCTAATATGCTGTTTTTTAGTTTCATAATAGTCATTTAATTAAAATCCTAAACTCAGACCCATAGAGTAGACGCGAGGCTGTATGGTGTATCCCAGCTCGGGGTCATAACCTTTCCAGTCGTCGCTTGCTATCACAAACAGGTTGTTTATGTTTGCGCTCAACTGTATACGTGACATACCAACCTTTTTACATATTTTGCGTGGCAGGTTGTATGATAGCGAAATTTGTGTACAGCGCAGGAACGATGCATCGGCAACTCGTACATCAGAATTGGCCCACATCGAATAGATGTTGTCGAAGAGACCGTTGGGGAGATTCAGATTGTAAAGGTCGCGCACCGAGGTGTATAGCGAAGGGATATTTGTCTTGGCTTCGTCGCCTGGCTTTTTCCAACGATCGTTAAGCTCTTTTGACAGGTTGCCGAAGATGTCGGGCATCTTTCCGCTGGTAAATGTCGAATAGGGGTTGGGCAGACGTTTCTTGGAACCTAAGATAAGTGCAAAATCGGCTCCGAAATGAAAGTCTTTCCAACGTAGACGGGTGTTGAATCCTCCTGTAAAGTAGGGCTCGCTCTGTCCCGAATAGACAAGGAATGTTGTCGGGTCTATTGTGGGGTCGCCATCGACTGCATCGTATGTGGCGTGTGCAAATGTGGGATAACCGTTTGTGCCGTTGAGTCCTGTGAACTTATACGACCAGAATGCCGAAAGGGGGTAGCCGTTCTTCAGTGGGCGGTCGTGGTTGCCGCTGAGAAAGTCGTGGTGTGTCAGCTCGTCGGCCTCGGCTGTGCGGTCGTCGTCGCGTGAGCGGTTCCAGTTCTTGCTGGCGTTCATTCCTACCGTCCAGGCAAAGTCATTGGTGCGGAAGGGGGTGAAGTTAAGCGTAAATTCCACTCCGTGATTGGTAATGATTGCGCCGTTGAGTGGCATACGCGATGTTCCATATTCCTGTGCAATATCCTGTGTTATTATGGCGTGTGAACGGCGTCCGTAGTACTCCATATTCATTGATATTCCAAAGAGTGCAAGGTCGAGACCCAGGTTCCAAGTCTTTGTGCGTTCCCATTTGAGGTTGGGGTTGGCAAGGCTCGAAATAGAGAGATAGTACTCGCCATAGCTGTCGAGCAGTCCCTCGTATCTTACTATCATTTCGGGGCTTATGCTGTTTACGACATTTCCCTGTATACCGTATGTGGCGCGAAGATTGGCTTGGTCGAGCCAGGGGATATACTCCTCGACAAATGCCTCTTGTGCAATCTTCCACGATGCTCCAAATGACCAGGTGGGGTCGAACTGCTTGTTTGTGTCCTGTCCGAATCGGTTCGAGGCATCGGAACGTACATTTACGTTTACGACGTAGCGGTTTTTCATCGAGTAGGCTACGGTGGCAAAGAACGACATATAGTTGGTTAATGTCGAGGTCTTGCTCCAACCACCGTTGTAGAGCTGTGTCATTGGGCCCCATCCGATATTTATGTTACTGCCAATGGGTTTGAAATTTTCGGGCAGTGTGGGCGATACAATAATCTCGCCGCGCTCGGGGACATAGCCGTATGCAATGTTACCGTCGCTCTCGCCCTCACTCGAACGAATCTCCATACCAAGCATTGCATTCAGGCGGTGGTTCTCATTGAACTCCTTGCTGAATGAGAGTCGGTGCGAGGTGCTGTACGACAGTGTCTGTTGGTTCGATTGGTTGAGCACGCCACCGAATGGCATCAATGCTGCGTTATATTTATCACTGCCAGCCTTTTCGCTACCGTAGGGGTATCCGCGATAAAGTTGCTCGACTTGTGAGGTCTTTTCGCCGGCGAAACTCTCGCTTTTGTTGCTGCTGAGCGAGATGCTTGCTGTTGCATTATATGTGAGCCAGCTAAGGATTTTGTACGATATATTGCCCGATGCGTTAAACATTGTTCCACGATTCTTGGAGTAACTGTTCTCCATCTCATTGAAAATGTTGTAACTGTATTGGTTCTGGTCGCCAAGCTCGCTGTTGTATTGGTAGCGGTAGTATTTGTTATAGAATACTCGGCTGCCATCAGACTCGTAGGCGGGGATGGCGCGGTTGGTGTTCATAGCATAACTGTAGGGGTTGACACCTGCACCGTAACCCTCGGAGTTTCTTACGCTTCCGTTCAACTGTACACTAATGCTCAAGCGGTCGTTTACGTTGCTGTTGATGCTCAGTCGGGTTGTTATCTGGTCGTTCTCATTGCCAATCTCATAACCCTTGTTGTCCGAGTAACCTACCGATGCGTTGTAGGTGTATCTGTCTGTTCCGCCCGAGATGCTGAGATTATGATTCTGACTCACCGAGTTACGGGTGAGAAGGTCGAACCAGTCGGTGTTTACGGTCTCTAATCGCTGTAGATAACTCGAGAACTGCTCCTCGCTTATCATACGCTTGTTGAACATTGCCATTAGACCCTCATAGGTGTAAATCTGTGGCAACGGTTCACTCTGATAGCGTACACCGGCCTCGTATGCCTCTTTGCTGAACTGTATGCGCTCGTATGAGTTCATATAGTCGTACATATCGTATGTGGGGCGCTCACGTACCGATAGATTGGCCGAGTAGTTTACGCTTATGCGTCCCGGAACACCCTTTTTTGTTGTAATGACGATAACGCCGTTCGAAGCTTTTGAACCATATATGGCTGTTGCCGAAGCATCCTTCAGTACAGTGATATTCTCAATGTCCTGTGGGTTAAGCCAAGAGATTTGATTACCGATAAGCTCGCGCATATCCGAGGTTATCGAGGAACTCATATCAATGCTTATGGGGTCTTCCTGTATGACTCCGTCCACAACCCACAGAGGGTCGCTGTTACCCAATATTGTCGATGTTCCGCGAATGGTAATCTTTGGCGATGCACCAACGCGTGCCGTGCTGTTAATAACTGTCATACCTGCCACCTTTCCCTGTAGCATCTGGTCGATGCTCTGGTAGGCAGGCATCATAATGTCCTCGGCTTTTACAGTGGTAAATGCTCCCACCATATCCTTGCGGGGGAGCTTGTTGTAACCATCCTCTACGATGCTCACCTCGCTCAGCATGGCCTCGTCGCTCTTGAGTACCACTTTAAGATGCTCTTTTGTAGTGCTCTCGGTGAGTTTAATCTTTACTGTTTTTGTGCCTACGAAACTGACTACAAGTTCGGTATTCGGTGTATCTGTGTTTACCTCAATCTTGAAGTCACCGTGTATGTTGGTGCTTGTACCTCGCAACATTTTCTTTTGTTTCATAATGGCAACGCTGGCACCCGGCAGAGGAGCACCGAACTCGTCGGTGACGGTTCCGGTAAGTGAGGTGGCACTCTGTGCATAAAGTGCCGGTGCACATAGCAGACACAATAAGAAACATAGAATTTTGTGTGTCATTTGTTTAGTGCTCATAGCTTATTTGCTTGAATTTATTAACGGTTTTTATTTTGTTGCTAAATTAGTGTGAATTTTTCTTATATGCTAACAAAAGATAAAAAAACTATTGTTAATTATATTATTAAACACAATTTGTTTTATTAGTCTAAAAGACGATCTTGAACAGAGGTAAGCAACTGATTGAAACAATAGTGTAAGATGTTATTAATTTGGATAAGACACATACAGCATTCTCTGCGAGGCAGAGAATGCTGTATGTGTCTTATTGTGCTGTATGTTACAGTTTTACGTCTATACTCACCGGGAATACATAGCTGTAATCGCCTCGTGTGTTCATTGTGTTGTACAGATTGGCAATGGTGCGCTTAACCCTCTTTTTGAACACTTTTTTGCCGTTGTATATGACTGTGACTTTTTTGTCAAGGTCGAGCATCTTGTCGTTAAGATGGATGGTGATGTGCGAGTAGTCGCATTTCTCAATTATAATGTTGTTGCCCTCTATGCGGGCTACAATGCTCTTTCCGTGAGCAAGCTCGTCGGCCGGTGCCGATAGCCAATAGAAATGTTCGCGCACAACCTCCTCTTGTCGCCAAACAACCTTGGTGGGGTAGGGGTTACGGCGGTACTGAGCCATCCAACCGAGTGACTCGCTATCGACAAGATCCATCCAGTGTCCTTTGCCCTCGATGATATTTGTGCTGTGTGTGTACCCCTTGGGGTCGTTCATTTGCAGCGAATCCATAACCTCGCCCCTCTCCTTGGCGAGAGTGTTGCGGTTGTATGCGCTGTCGTGCTCGCCCATCCATATCATAAAAGGCAGATTACGTAAGTTGACCTGTTGTGTGTTGCCCGGATGACCGGCCATCATAGATGCTGCTGCCCATTTGTCGGCCATACGTGGTGCCATACGCCACACTCCGTCGCCACCTGCCGAATATCCCATAAGATACACTTTGTTGGGATTGACCCCCTCGAAAACAACGGCGGCTTGTATAAGTTTCTCTAAAAGTTCGTCAAGACCGGGACGGCACCACAAATCCCAGGTATTCCAGGGCGCTCGTGGCGCAACATATAAACCTTCGGTGGGTTTGTAAAGATATATTTGATTGACCCACTGCTCGTCGTTGACCTCTTTGGGCACGCCGCCACCGCCGTGCATCGAGATGT
>JAGCKB010000359.1 GCA_017647725.1 Bacteroidaceae bacterium | reverse complement strand
TATGTTCTATCCTTTAAATTAATATCGTTATTTCTATTATTCATAATTTATTATCGTAGAATATTATACAACAAAGACGTTAATGAGATGAGAATTGATGTAGCCGAGAACCACAATGTCGTACTATTACCTACATCTGAGTTTTTAGCTTTTGTGCTATTGGGTGTGATATACAGAATGTCGTTCTGTTGTAAATGGTAATAGGGTGAGGTGAGAAAAGATATATCATTTAGATTCAACCGATGTATCTCCTTTCTTCCGTCGGGATGTTCGCGCAGTAACATTACATTGTCACGGCGGCCGTAGATGGTAAGATCGCCTGCAAGTGCAATTGCCTCGAGTACATTTACTCGTTCGTTGTTTATGGTAAAGGTACCAGGTCGGTTAACATCACCAAGTACAGATACTTTGAAATTGTGAAATTGCATAGTGACAATTGGCTCTTTCTTGAAGGCTCCCTTGATTTTGTCGAGTACAAGCGCTTCTATCTCTCGGCGTGTTTTACCTGCAATATGCAATTTACCAACCACAGGGAAATTTATAGTGCCATCGTTGTCAACAAGATAAGGTTGTATTGCCGGCTGTGAAGTAAGTGATATATTTGTATTTGTACTTTCTTGACGTATGGCACTTGTTGTAAAGTTGTAGATGTAAGATAACGAAGGCTCCTCGGGGGCAAGCACCTGTATTGTAATCAAGTCTTTAGGTTGTACTCTTGCCTCAAAGGTGGTTGCCTGTTGCTCTATTTTTGCAAGTTCCTCGCTGTTCTGCATATAAGGGACTTTCTTATAAGAGGTGCACGATGCTAAGAAAAGCATACACAGCAGAATACAAATAATATTTTTCGTCTTCATAACCAAGAAGGTATTTTAATTTTTATATTACACATTGTAGGATTTTATACAGGTGTATTATATTTACGGGTGTAAGATAATACACTCTAAAATCCAAATAATTTGCAAATATACTAAAAAACGAGCGAGAAATATGAAGTTTACTTTAATATTTTTCTTAGCGAGTGCAATGTATATTCGCGGTTTACCGCAAATTCCCTCTCCGCCGAGCGAGAAATATTAAGTTTAAATATGCTGCAATACAATCTCCTTGAGTTCGTGAAGGGGACGTGCGCCACTTGAACGCCATATTATATTGCCATTCTTGAACAGAATAAGAGTCGGTACCGAACGTATGTCGTAGCTTGTGGCTATTGGATTATTCTTGTCTATATCAATTTTTATGATGCATATGTTGTCGCCCATCTCCTTTTTTAGTGTTACTAGTATCGGCGCCATTGTCTTGCATGGGCCACACCATTGAGCGAAGAAATCGACGAGTACGAGTCTGCTGCCCGAAATAATTTCATTGAATTTTTCCATCTTTTATAGTTTTATATGGTGATAAAAGAAGGGGGACGTGTCTTGTGACACACCCCCTTTATGTAAAAATTTTAAATGATTCAATGATGAATCTAAATTTGTGTTTCTTATTTGCTCTCCTCGTTATAGCGGCTGTTAAGTCCGTCGATAACCTCTTTTGTGATGTTGAGCGACTCGTTGCCTAACAAAATGTTATCGGCCATCTTGCTGAGGATGAGGTCGTAACCCTTAGTCTTGTTGTACTCTTTGAGGAAGTTGTTGATTGAATCGCGTAGTGCGAGGTTGTTCTTCTGGTCCTCTGCCGAAAGCTCGTTGACAAGGCGCTGCTCAAGACGTGCAAGCTCCTCCTGGCTTTTAAGAATGCGAGCCTGCTCCTCCTCGGCACGCTGGCGTGTCGCGTAGACGTTGTTCTCGACTTTGCGTCTGAAATCATTCATATCAGCTTCAAGTGCCTTGCCCTTCTCGCTGAGTGTCATACGCATATTCTCGCCTTTGCGAAGCATATCGTTGCGTAGCTTTACCGAGAACTTGTAGTTGTTGAGGAGTGAGTCTACATCTACGTATGCAACTTTTAGCGCAGCTTCTGCGGTTGTAGCCGGTGTGGCAGCAGGTGCTACCTGATTAGCCTGGTTGTTGGCGCACTGAGCAAAGAGAAGGATTGTTGCGGTTGCCGCTGCAATCGCTGTAAATTTAAATCTTTTCATAGTTTTTATTTGTTATTGTTTCTTTGTTTTGCTACTCTCGGATACAGCCATAGGGTTATCGCGACGTGCGTCGCGGTCTTGCGATTGAGCACATTTAATGCCTCTTTTGCGTAGACCTTTGTTTCCGCTAACGTGTGTGTTGGGGAAGCGGCCGTTCTTCTTTAAAATTATAGTTATCGATAATAATGCAATGCTTATTGCTATTATTACTGTCGTTAATAGTAGTGTTTTAAACATTTTTCTATTATCAAATAGTGATTGGTGAAAAATAAATCGTTTTTTTATTTTTCTATCGCACAGTTTGAATATCTTTGCAAAGATACTACTTTTATCGTCCATTTTGGCTATGGAGATTAACAAAAAATCTAAATAAATGATTTTAGAGATAATTTTTAATAGATTTTTACAAAATATACTCAATTATTAATATAAATTAACAATAAACAAAGTAATATAGATTATGGTAAAATTGAATTTGAAACCGCAGATGGTTTTTGACTATTTTGCACAGATTTGCGAGATTCCTCACGCATCGAAGCACGAGGAGCAGATTTCTCGCTTTTTGCAGGAGTTTGGTAAGGGGTTAGGACTGGAAACTATTGCCGATGAGGTGGGCAATGTGCTTATCAAGAAACCTGCTACTCCCGGCTATGAGGATAGAAAGACGATTATTTTGCAGGGACATATGGATATGGTGTGCGACAAGCGCAAGGATGTTGAGCACGATTTTTCTAAGGACCCGATTAAGCTTATTGTTGATGGCGAGTGGTTGCGTGCCGATGGTACTACTCTTGGTGCCGATAATGGTATAGGTGTGGCTGCCGGAATGGCCGTTCTTGCCGATAATACACTGAAACACGGCCCAATAAACTGTCTTTTCACTATTGATGAAGAGACCGGGCTCACAGGTGCTATGGCTCTCGATGCCAATTTGTTACAGGGTGATATTCTTATTAACCTTGACTCTGAAGATGAGGGTGAGATTTTTATCGGTTGCGCCGGTGGAGTATGTAACTATGCCGATTTCCGCTATATATATGAGCCTATCGCAGGCGACCTGTTCTTTATGAAAGCCGAAATTTCGCAGTTGACAGGTGGTCATTCGGGTGATGATATTAACAAGGGCCGTGCAAATGCCAATAAGCTGCTTAACCGTTTCCTCTGTCGTGTAGCTGAGAAGTATGAGTTTTATCTTTGCGATATAGACGGTGGCAGCCTTCATAATGCCATTCCGCGTGACGCGTGGGCTGTTTTTGCTGTGCAGTCCAAAGACAAGGAGAGTGTGCGTGTCGACTTTAATATGTTTGCAGCCGAGGCGCAGGATGAATATAGCGTAACCGAGCCCGATATGAAATTCGTGCTTCAGAGCACCGACCCCGTAAATCGTGCGATAGATTCAAAGACAACAAAAGGACTGCTGAAATCGCTGCACGCAGTGTTCAACGGTGTGTTTGCAATGAGTCAGGATGTTCCCGGCCTTGTCGAGACATCGAGCAATCTTGCTTCGGTTCGCCGAGTAAGCGATGGCGTAATCAAGGTTACAACAAGCCAGAGAAGTTCTATAGAGTCGGCGCGTGATAATGTTTCCGATTCGGTGCGTATGGCATTTGAACTTGGCGGTGCAACAGTAACGACAAAGGGACACTATCCCGGTTGGAAACCCAATATGAACTCACAGATAATGAAGGTTGCTTGTGAGCAGTATACACGTCTGTTTGGCGGTGAGGCTAAGATTAAGGCTATTCATGCCGGTCTTGAGTGCGGACTTTTCCTCGAGAAAGCACCTGCTCTTGATATGATATCTTTCGGCCCTACAATGCGCGGAGTACACTCGCCCGATGAGAAACTGAATATCCCATCGACCGAGCGTTTCTGGCAGCATTTGGTGGCAATACTCGAAAATGCACCATCTAAATAATAAAATGTATATTTCTTCGTTATACTGATGATATACGAAGAATGTAATGAAAAAGATTATATACACACTAATGCTATCGGTTCTCCTTGCTGCTTGTAGCGAGGAGGCCGATTTTTCGTCTGATGCGTCGCTGAGGCTCGAGTTCTCGTGCGATACGATTATGTTCGACACTCTTTTTACTACCATCGGTTCGCCCACAGCAATGATGAAGGTTTATAACCGTAACAGTTCGTCGCTGCGGTTGAGCAGTGTGAAGCTGGTAGATGGTAAGTCGGGATTTAGAATTAATGTCGACGGACAGTTTGCCGATGTGGTACGTGATATTGAGATACGTAAAAAAGATAGTATGTATCTCTTTGTCGAGGCTACGCTTGATGGCAATGGCGCCAATGCTCCGCTGGTTGTCAGCGACTCGGTGCAGTTTACTCTCGAGAGTGGTGTGCAGCAGTATGTTACGCTGTTGGCATACGGCAGGGATGTGGATTTTTTGCGCGGTGTTACATATAATGCC
>JAGCKB010000358.1 GCA_017647725.1 Bacteroidaceae bacterium | reverse complement strand
TGGGATTGACATACTCGTGGTAATCAACTGTGCGAGTAATTGTGTTAATGAATATAATGAGATAAAAACAACTTAGGACTCTGAGAAGCTGCTTAAATTTATATCGTCAAGTTTTTTATAGAGCAAAAATTGGATGTTTATTTATATTTTAAGGGCGCATAGCGGGCTATGTAACCGCAAAAAAGAGACAAACAGGCATTTTTGAATATAAAAAACGACGAAACAGTCAGCTTCTATATGAATATTTTTTTTAGAAATTTAAACAACTTCTGAATATAAGTTAGATGAACTGGTCTTCCCTTTTCCCTATAGCCGACCCGACGTGGATATTCTTTTGGGTATTGTGCATTATTCTGTTTGCGCCGCTTCTGTTCCAGAAACTGCGTCTGCCACATATCATAGGTATGATTCTGGCAGGATTGTTAGTAGGCCCTAACGGACTGAATATTTTGGAGAGGGACGATAGCTTCGAACTTTTTGGTAAGGTGGGATTGTATTATATAATGTTCCTTGCCAGTCTTGAGATTAATATGCAGGAGCTGAAAGAGCACAGGAGTGGTGCGCTCACTTTGGGTCTGCTGGCATTCATTGTTCCCATTCTGCTGGGTCTCTTTACCAATATCGTTATCCTCGATTTTAACATAATAACGGCTGTGCTGCTTGCAAGTATGTATGCATCGTACACACTGATATCCTATCCCATTGTAGCAAGGTACGGTCTTTCTCGTTTGAAATGTGTTAACTTTGTTGTAGGAGGAACGGTTATAACCGATACATTGACACTTTTTGTACTTGCTGTAATAGGTGGTCTTTTCAGTGGCGAGTCGGATGGATGGTTCTTTGTGCTTCTGCTGTTAAAATTGGTACTGCTTACAGTTACTATAATATTCTTATTTCCACGTATTGCCCGATACTTCTTCCGCAAATATAACGACGGTATAATACAGTATATCTTTGTAATGGCGATGCTCTTCCTGGGCGCCGGAATGATGGAGCTTGTAGGAATGGAGGGTATATTGGGAGCATTCATAACGGGACTTGTTCTCAATAGGCTTATCCCTCATTCATCGCCGCTGATGCGTAGAATAGAATTTATAGGTAATGCCATTTTTATTCCCTATTTTCTTATAGGAGTGGGAATGATTATCAATGTTAAGGTTCTTTTCTCCGATTCGGGAGCTCTTCTTGTTATGTTGGCAATGGTGCTTACTGCTCTTACAGGAAAATGGCTCGCCTCTTGGTTCACCGCCAAAGCATTTAAGCTAAAGAGTGATGAACAGCGCCTTATGTTTGGTCTGAGCACCTCGCAGGCTGCGGCAACATTGGCTGCTGCGCTTGTTGGTCACGGCATAAAATTGCCCGACGGTACACCGCTGCTTAATGACGATGTGCTCAATGGTACTATTCTGCTCATTCTCGTAAGCTGTATAGTAAGTTCAATAACAACCGACAGGACCTCGCGTAGCATAATTGTCTCGGGAGCCGACCTTGACAAGCCTGTAAATACTTCGAAAAAGACACTCCTTGCGCTTGCAAATCCCAATATGGTCGACAAACTTATGGATCTTGCATTGCTTATGCGTAAAGAGAACTCCACAATTCCTCTCTCGGCAGTTACGGTGGTGCTTGATGAGGATGTGAAGATGCAGGATCGTGCCACACGACTGCTTGATACCGCAGCGCAAATAGCAGCCTCGGTAAATGTTCCTCTGCTCACCAAGAAACGTCTCACAACCAACCTGTCGAATGGTATCATCCACGAGATGAAAGAGAACGATTATCGCGAGCTCATAGTTGGATTTCACAAGAAAGAGACTGCAAACGATACTTTCTTGGGAAATGTACTCCCCGAACTGTTGAAAAACCTGCATTGTCAGATAATTATGGCACGTTTGACAATGCCGCTTAATACCATAAGACGCATACATATTACATTCCCTGCCAAGGCTGAATTTGAGGCTGGATTCAATAATTGGCTCGAGCAGACAGTGCGTATGGCTTCGGGGCTTGGATGTAAAGTCAACTATCACGGACACCCCGATACAATGGCGCTGATAGAGCAGTATATAAAGTCAAATGCCACCATCGAGGCCGAATTCTTCCCTACGGACGGAGGTAATGACCTAAAGCGTCTTGCCAAGATTATAAGAAAAGACCACCTGCTCGTAATTGTGAGTGCTCGCAAGGGTTCAATATCGTTCAGACCGTCACTCGACCACGTATTTACACAGTTGCAGCGCGATTATCAAGAGACAAGCGTGCTGCTTATATATCCTAACGGATATTCGGTCGATAGTGAAACAAGTAGATAAACCTCAGTCAGCGTGCTATCTTTTGGCGTATCAATGCGTCTAAAGAGAAATATCCGGGGCCCGAAAGCAGAAGAATAAAGAATATCGTTAGATACATAAGAGCCGGTTCGCGTATAATGAACGGGTCATTTGCATGGATGGCTATCAGTGCCACTGCCATTGCAAATATCATTGGTAGAAGGGCGAGACGAAAGAGTAGCCCGAATATAAGACATAGTGAGCAGATGACCTCGGCAAATATAGTGCAGAGTAGCGAAAGAGTGTTTCCTATGCCTAAAGGGTCGGGGAAATTCATTGATAAAAAATCGAATGTCATCCATTTTTCTATTCCATGATTTAGGAACATCATACCAAAGAACAGTCGTGACATTAGAATTAATGCCGATACAGCCATTGGGGTGGGGGGCGCAGGAAACAGAATCTTTAATAATTGGTTCATAATAATACGGGATGTGATGTTTTTGTATAACACTGCATCCCGTATTTTGTTTGTTAATAAATTATATGTTGACCTGGTATTCAATATCCCCTCAGGTATTAAGAAGCTGTTTAAATTTCTAAAAAAAAATATTCATATAGAAGCTGACGGTTTCGTCGTTTTTTATATTCAAAAATGCCTGTTTGTTTCTTTTTTGCGGTTACATAGCCCGCTATGCGCCCTTAAAATATAAATAAACAT
>JAGCKB010000039.1 GCA_017647725.1 Bacteroidaceae bacterium | reverse complement strand
CGTATTCGTAATTCTATGTTCTGTATTCTTTATTTAACAGAGGATAGATTGATGTATATTCTCACCGAACCCGAGCCAAAGGTGTGGCCTAAGGCCGAGTTTATTCCCATAACCTCGTATAAGCAGGAGCAGCGCGATATCTGTTTTGCGATAAAAACCAATCTTTTGTACGATCTTGGAACGGCTCTTAATGTTGAACTTGAGATTCCCATCGGTAAACGTTTCTCTATAGCGGTAGAGGATGTGTTCCCGTGGTGGCACAGCGGAAATAAATATGCTTTTCAGATGTGGGAGATGGGTGTCGAGGGACGTTATTGGTTTAAGCGTACCCCAGCACGTAAGGTTCTGAGTGGACATTTTGCAGGTATCTATGCTATGTCGGCAAAGTATGATTTCCAGTGGGATAGAGATATAAACTATCAGGGTGAGTATTGGTCGGCAGGACTGACATACGGATATGCAATACCTTTAGGAAAATATTTCAACTTCGAGCTTTCGGCTTCTATAGGTTACCTCTCAACTGCCTATTGTAACTATCAGCCGACACCCGACTACGGCGCACTCATTCGTACTCCCTATGAGCAGGGACGTTTAGGGTATTTTGGTCCTACTAAACTAAAAGCATCACTTGTGTTGCCGGTTACTATACCTGTTAAATCCAAAAGAGTGGAGGTGCGCTATGAATAAGATAATTCTTTACATATTATTGTTGTGCGCCCTTGCCGTAGTATCGGTGTCGTGTGAGCGACGCCCCCTTGTCGATATCAGCGAGAAGGTTAAAGTGCGTGTGTTGCTCAATGTCAATAACATACCCAATGTTACTGCCGGACTTTATAATCCAAACGTAAAAGTGCCCGATGTCTTTCCCAAAATTATACGTGTAATGTTCTACGACAGCTACACTGATGAGGTTGCAGCGCAAGGATTTATCTCAAAAAGAGTTGTCGATGAAGATGGGCGTGAGTATATCGAAGGTGATGTAATTGTCTATCCGGGAACCTACGACCTTGTATGCTACAATTTCGATACTCCCACGACTCTTGTACGTGACGAGAATAATTGGAACACGATAACGGCATATACATCCGAAATATCCGAGAAACTGTATTCGCGTTTCAATACCCGTTCCGAGGATGCCAATCCACGTATCTACTATGCGCCCGATCACCTGTTGGTTGCACGTGAGGACAATGTGGATATCCCCGAGCATACCAATATAATAACTGTCTCCACCGAGGCAAACACGGTTATAGATACCTATTATATACAGTTGCGTCTTGTGAACGGCCGTTACGCATCCGATGCAACAGCAGTGATTACCGACCTTGCTCCGTCGAACCGCTTTGCACCTAATGAACGCAATTACAAAGAGTACGCAGGAACATTCTTCGAGATGCAACGCAGTGTCGATGCGCGTATTCGCGCAACCAATCAGGATGTCTTGTGTGCTGTCTTCAATACCTTTGGTAAGCGTCCCGACGAGATAGCTCCCTCGCTCGAAAGTAAGTTGTATGTAACATTCAACGTTATTACAGTAGATGGGAAAAAGGTAGAGATGACATTCGATATGGACTCTATTTTCAAAACAAAGCAGGCTATAGAGAACCATTGGCTGCTTATCGACAAGGAATTTGTTGTGCCGAAACCCGATAATCCATCGGGTGGTGGATTCAATCCCTCGGTCGACGAATGGAACAAGGAAGAAGGAAGTTTAGATATATAAATTCAGAATAATTTTTATTTTTTTTTATTTAATTTTTCTACTTATGAAAAAAATGTTATTTATTGCAGCTGTAGCAAGTGTAGCACTTGCAAGTTGCACAAACGACGAGAACACCTTTGAGGGTGTAAAAAATGGTCGCGAGGTTAGCTTTGTAGCAGCCGATTATGCTAATCAGTCTCGTTCCGAGCACGACTTTAGCCTGGCTTTCTCAAATGCCAATTACATGGTTTGGGCTTGGTTTAACGGAGGTAATGTGCCATTTATCAATGAACTGACTGTAAATGCAAACGGTACCTATGCCGGTCCTTACTACTGGCCCGATGAGGCGCTCGATTTTGCAGCAGTTTCTCCTGCAGGCGATCCTCGTATAACTGTATCACGTGATGCATCAGGTGCAACAACTGTTACCTACGAGTTTGATGGTGACAATGAGAATACCACCACTACAAACCTTATGCATGCCGATTTTGTAGTGGGACAGACAAAGGCAACTCCTACTGTTGCTCTTGGATTCCGTCACGCGCTTGCTAAACTTAATGTTGTATTGCATCAGAATGCAGTAGCTGCAGGTTCTCTTCCCACCGGTGTAAGCGGATATGAGGTGGTTCTTAAGAATGTTAGAATTAACGGTATTCTCTGTCAGGGAACTTTTACTGTAACTGCTAATGCACAGAATACAACAGACCGCGTATGGAATGCT